>JAYUXQ010001067.1:0-3049 GCA_043752905.1 Nannocystis sp.
ATCGGGCTCCAGTGCGCCGAGGCGCTCGAGGCTCTGCATCAGTGCGGCCTGGCCCACACCCATCTCGCGCTCGACAGCGCCGCGCTGATGCACGTCGCCGGCGACCAGTTCCGCGTCGTGTTCGGCGGCCTCGAGCACGCCCAAGCGATCACCCCCGGGGCCGTCGCCGAGGAGGAGCCGCGCGTGCGCGACGACCTCCTCGCGCTCGGCGGCATGCTCGTCGCGCTCGCGGCCAGCACCGCCTCGCCCGCCGCCCCGGTGCCAGAGGTGCTGACCGCCCTGCTGACGCGCATGGTCGATCCACGCCCTGCGATCCGTCCGTCGAGCGCGGGCGAGATCCACGACCAGCTCAACGCGATCCACGATCACGTCGACCCCCAGCTCTCGAGCGTGCGCATGCTCGGCGAGGCGTTTCGCCGGATCGCCCACGACGACTTCGAGGTCTTGATCGAGCTCGACGAGCCCACGCCCATCGCGCCCGCCGCTCCGATCACTCCGATCACTCCCATCGTCCCGGTCATCGTCGCCCCTGCGGCGCGCTGGCCGACGCTGCTGCTCGTCGCCGTCGTCGCGGTCGTCGCCTTCGTGGCTGGCAGGTCGCTGCCGGACCGCGGCGAGCCGGTCGCCGCGCAGACGCTCACGCCCACCGCCGACGAGGCCCCCGCGCCGATCGCCCTGCGACGGATCCCCGACCAGTCACTCGCCCCCGTGCCCGTCTTGCTCCCGCGCGCCCGCGTCGCCCGCGTGCAACCGCCGCGCAGCGAGCCCGCCGGCCCGGATCCCGCGCCGCCCTCGCCGGACCTCGCGCCCGCCGAGCCCGGGGCCGTCGAGTCCGGGGTCGCCCAGGCCCCCGCCGAGGACCCGTCCGACCAGGACTCCATTTTACTGCCGATCCCCGTCGGCGCCGACCGGCAAGGCGAGGACTCCGCGGCCCCCTGAGGAGCCGCCTCATCACACGGTCGCGGCCCTTGCGGCCCTCGCGGCGCTTCGGTACCCATGCTCCATGCTGCAAACCGGCGACCAGGCCCCCGACTTCACCCTCCCCAACCACAAGCGCGAGCGCGTCTCGCTCGAGAGCCTGCGCGGCAAGACGGTCGTCCTCGCGTTCTTCCCGGCCGCCTTCACCGGCGTCTGCGAGAAGGAGATGTGCTCCTTTCGTGACTCGCTCACCGCCCTCAACGACCTCAACGCGACCGTGCTCGGCGTCAGCGTCGACGCCCCCTTCGCCAACGCCGCGTTCGCCGAGCGCAACCAGCTCAACTTCCCGCTGCTCTCCGACTACAACCGCGAGGCGGTGAAGGCCTTCGGCGTCGCCCACGACGACTTCGCCGGCATGCCCGGCTACACCGCGGCCAAGCGCTCGGTGTTCGTCATCGACCCGGCCGGCAAGATCACCTACGCGTGGGTCGGCCCCAACCCCGGCGTCGAGCCCAACTACGACGAGGTCAAGCAGGCCGTCACCGAGGTCAGCGCCAGCAGCAAGGCCTGAGCCGCACCTGGGGGCGTGCGGGGCGTGCGGGGGGTATCGACCTCATCTGTCCTTCGGGACAGGCGCATCCGCGCCCCTGGAAGAATAGATCGCCGGCTCACGAGGCCGGCGCTTGAGCGGCCCCGAATCCTCGCGCATCTTTTAAAAACGTTGCTCACGACGCTGACGCTGTCCGGGGCCGTCTCCACCGCTGTCGCGGCGCGCTTCGTCGTCGTGCACCGCCGGCGAAGGCTGCGCGCCGCCGAGGTCCAGGCGCTCAGCGACGACGCCCCTGCCGGCAGCGCCGTTCACCTCGGCCCCGCCCTCGCCCACGTCGTCGCCCAGGCCCGCGTCGTGCGCCTGATGCTCGCCACCCCGCTCGAGCGCGGCGAGCCGCCGGTCCTGCATGAGACCCCGTGGGGCCGTCGCGCCCGCTGCGACCAGTACGACCTCGCCCTGTCCGACGCGCGGCGGGCCCTGTGGGAGTGGCTGCTGCTGTTTCGCCACCTCGGCGAGCGCGACCGTCACTTCCTGCTCGCGCTCGGCGTCTCGGTCGCCCCGTTCTACGAGACCCTGTTTCGCCCCGGCGTCTTCGACCGCACCGACGACCCGTGGGAGGAGACCCTCTACCCCGAGGCCCCCGACCACGAGCGCGTGTTCGGGGCCCTGCGCCGCACCATGCACGACCTGCGCAGCTTCGAGGTCGCCCTGCTCAGCGCAGTCCACGACCCCTACCGCCGCTGAGGCCCCGCTCCACCGCGCGCAGATTGACGGCAGTCGCGGTCGGCCTCACACCTGGGCCCCATGCCCACCCGCTCCGCGCATCGACCCCCGATGGCACCGCCCTGGGCACGTTCGCGCGGCGGCACGAACAGGGCCGAGCGCGGGAGCCTTGACGGCCCATCCGTATGGTCCGCAAGCGGCCCGCCGCCCACCTGTTCCGTCGGCACCGCCCACGCAAGCCTCACGGCACGTCGACCTGCTGCGAGAACGGCCCGACGCTGACCGTCCACGCCCCGGACGGCACCCCGGAGAGCGTCGCCGAGATCGAGAACTTGCAGATGCAGCCCTCGTCCGGGTTGCCCTGGACCATGTAGTTGACCACGATCAACTTCGGCCCGAGCAGCACCTCCGGCAAGATCGTCACGTTGCAGGCCGAGTCGTAGCCGATCTCGGTGAACTTGAGCTTGCCCGGCCCGAGCACCTCGACCACCAGCTCGTTCTTCACCGGCGGCGGATCGACACACACCGAGCTCACCTCGTCCACCGAGATCCCGCAGTCCTCCGCCGCCGTCTCACAAGCCGGCGCCTCGCCCGTGCTCGACTCACCGCCGCTGGAGCTCGTGCTCGCCTCGCCCGTCGATCCGCCCGTCGATCCGCCCGTCGTCGGCGTCCCGGTCGTCTCGCCCGCCGTCTCCTCCGCGGACGTGGACCCGGCTTCAGACGACGACGACGCACTGCCCCCGGTCGCCGTCGTCTCGTCCTTGCCACCGCACGCGAGCCCGAGAGCCACCATAAATCCCGCATACCGAAGTGATCGCATCACCCGATGTGTCCCCCACAACGCCGAAGCGGTCAAGC
>JAYUXQ010001068.1:0-3049 GCA_043752905.1 Nannocystis sp.
CTCCGCGAACAGGCGCAGCGGGTTCGGGCCGAGGACAGGGCCCGGGCACTTGGGGTTCGGCAGATCGAGGTCGTTCGACAGCACGAGCGTGACGATCGCATCTTCGTTGCCGCCCTTGGCGGCGACGACCGCGTCGTACCAGTCCTGCGGCGTGCCCGGGGTGCCGTTGTCCTGGTCGCCGTTGAGGACGACCACCGCGAGGAGCGCATCCTTGCGCAGAAAGCCGTCGTTGCAACCCCCGTTCAACATGTCGGGCTCGAGCGCGGCCTGCATCATGGTCATCGGCACCGCAGTCTTGGGGCCCTCGCCGACAGTGGCGATGCACTTGAACGCCGCCGTGGGATCGGGCTCGCCCTTGACGATGTAGCGTTTGCCGCTGGACAGGTCGCAGCGCTTGTTCGTCGCGCCGAAGTTGCCGGTGATCGTCACTCCGGCGCCATCCGTCACGTCGCACACCACGAATGGCCCCTTGCAGGGGTAGTCCTCCGGGCCGCCATACTCCGCACAGCCGGGCTTCATGCAGCCGGTGCAGTCGTAGCAGGCGTCGCAGGTTTCCTGCATGAGGGGGCCCGATGAGTCCACGACCATGATGTGGTAGTCGAAGTCGGCGAACTCATCCTCGAGCATCGCGGTGAAGGCCGGGAACGCCTCCTGGAGCTGCGTCTGGTGCCCCTTCATCGAGTACCAGGACGAGATCACGAACAGGAAGTCGACCTTCCCCTTGCACCCGATCGGCTGCCCGCCGAAGTCGGGCAGCGGCCCCATGTCCAGCGTCGACACGTTGCCCGTCGTGCCGCTCGCGCTCACGGCTCCGCTGCCGCTGTCCTCGCCGCTGGTGCTGCCGGAGCTGCTGGCGCTCGTCGAGCTGCCGGAGCTGCCGGAGCTGCCGGAGGTCGACGTGATCGGGTGTGGCCCGCTGGCGAAGCCGGACGTCGCCACATCGTCGCGGCCGCAGCCCGGCATCAGCTCAAGAGCGGCGCTTAGTACGGCGATCTGGCGCGGGCGCATCATCGCGCGATCCTACTCCAGCCCGGACGGGACGGCCACCCCGGGTCCAGTCCCGGGCGGCGACCAGGGCGGCTATCTCGTCGAGCGACATGCCCTGCTCGCGCATCGCCACGATGAACCGGGCCTGGTCGAGCACATGCGCCGGGAAGCGGTTGAACATCCCGCCCGGGTAGCCCTGCGAGACGATGACCGGCTTGGTCAGCAGACCGCGCTCGATCCATACGCGGATCGTCCGGCGGGTCATGCCCGCGGCCTCCATGATGTCCGCCATCGTGGCGAACAAGGGATCGAGCCTGCGGCGTTCGGTCATGGCGCCGCATGGTACGCGGGGCCGAGGGGGACGCGCTACCGACGGCGCCCGCCCTTGTGTCCGGCAGGAGACGCCTGCGGGCCCTTGGCCGCCTTGGCCTTGGCGGCCTCCTGCGCGTCCATCTCCGCGAACATCACCCGGACCTCGTCGTAAGTGAAGCCGCCCGCCCGCTTCGCCGCGATGAAGCGCGCCCGTTCGGCGGCGTAGGCCGGGAAGCGGTTGAAGACGCCTCGGATCCCAAGCGACACCTTGATCGGCGGCGGTAGAAACCCCATCTCGACCCACACAGACACCGTCCGCCTGGCGACGCCGGCGGCGGCCATGATGTCATCGGTCGAAACAAACGCGGGGTCGAGGTTGCTGGCGGCGGGCACTGCCCGGCGAGTATAGGGACCCGCGCGCTCGCACGCCAGCGCAGCGAGACGCCGCAAAGGCGCTCAAACACCCCCCTTGCGCCGCTGCCAGGCCCGGGTGTAGCGTCGATGTGGCCAGTGAGATAATTCTAAAACAGGAGTAGCCGCAGATGGACGACACCGACGCCAACACACCGCGACACCGCGAGGCCGCGCAGCTCCCACGCCTGCCCAGGCGGCACGCTCCGCCGACCCTGCGCATCATCCCCGCCTCAACGCTCGCGCCAGGGCTGGCGACGATCATCGTCTCGCTGCCCGACCGCACGATCCGCAGCCGTGTGTTCATGGTGCAGGTCCAGCCTCAGGGGTACGTGCAGGTCGCGTTCGTATCCGGCGACATGATCACGCTCTCGCCCCGGACCATGATCGGCAGCATCGAACGTCCGGCCCGACCTCACCGGCCACGACCGCCGCGTTTGAGCAACGCGAGCTGAGGACACCATGACCACCGACTCCCTCACTCACCCGCTCCCCTTCTTTCACCACGCGGCGACCGCTCGCGTCTTGTACATCGCCGCTGGGCCATGCCCGCTAGTGTTCTCGATCTCCCTCAAGGACATCGGCAAACATGCGCCCGTGGTCTACCTCGGGCCGGTGCTTCACAAGACTACTCACCCGTTCGGCCAGTCGACCGCGGTGGCCTCGCTCGCCGCGGATGACGTGCGTCACGATCTGGGCGAGGCCATGCCGCTGGCGTGTGGCCCGTTGGACGAGACGCTGTCCCTCTGGGCGAACTTCTGCGACGACGTTGCAGATCGCCTCAACGACGACGAGCCGCTCGCGGAGGCGCTCGATGACGCATGGGTCCTTCGCGATGGACACGACGTCGACCTGGACGACGACCCTGCTGCGCGTAGTGGTTCTAGCGGCTCCTCTTGATCGCCACCAGCCTCCCGGGGAACTGCCGGTCGCGTGCCCGGACCACCACGGCGCCCCCCCCCGGCGCCTACATGATCCAGGAGGGCGAAGCGTCCACCGAGGCATCGTAGCTCCCGTGAACTAACTAGCCCTGGCGTGGGAGGCACCGCGGCGGTGACACGGGTGACGGGCACGAATGGCGAAGCTCTCGGCGTACGGCCAGGAGCTCGTCGACTGCCATTTTACGCGCGAAGAGCCGCTGAGCGGGTCCGGGTCCACGGCCCTCCCACGGATCTATGAGGCGCTGCGGGTGCTGGCCTCGCTCGGCATGGACAACCAGCTGCTGTGGTTGTCCGAGGTCAGACGGCTGATGGCGGAAAAAGCCGGCATCGAGTTTTTCTGCTGTTTGAAGACGTTCCGCCGGGCGCTCACCGCCGCCAAAACGCCCATGGTCGTCCGG
>JAYUXQ010001069.1:0-7535 GCA_043752905.1 Nannocystis sp.
CAGACGGGCCGTGTGGTTGACACTGCGCGCCGGGCAAGGCTATGCCTGGGCGCACCTCGGCGCCGGCTTTTGGTCGGCGTCTACCGTCTGCGTCAGAAACTTCCCTGCACTCCCGGAGCCGCCTAACATGCGCGCCATGCTGTCCCGCCTGTCCCCCTATCTGCTCGCCTTCGGGGTCGTTTCCCTGGGCCTGTCGACCACGGCGTGCAAGCCGCCCAAGTACCCCGCGTGCAAGAAGAACAAGCACTGCAACGTCGACCTCGACGAGAAGTGCGTCGACGGGCAGTGCCAGAACTGCAAGATCGACACCGACTGCAACGGCAAGGGGCCCAACGGGGCCAACTGGAAGTGCGCCGAGTTCCGCTGCCAGGACCCCGCCGCGATCGTCGGCGGCGTCGGCGGTGGCGACGGCATCGGCAACCCGTGCACGCAGACCATCGACTGCACCGGCGGCACCGTGTGCAAGGCCGGCGCCTGCGCCACTTGTAACGACAACATCGACTGCCAGCCCGGCACCTGCGACATCGGCACCGGCCGCTGCTCCTCCCCCGGCGACGGCCCGGCCGGCACCCAGTGCCAGACCGACGACCAGTGCAAGATGGACGAGATCTGCGACAACGGTAACTGCGTGTTCTCGGGCGTGTCCCAGGGCGGCGGCCCGAACCCCTGCCCGGAGACCGAGACCCTGTACTTCGGGTCCGACAGCCCCAACCTCGAGCCCGCCGACCAGGACAAGCTCAAGGCGCTCGCCGAGTGCATGAAGACCAACGCCACCCAGGCGGTCATCCTCGAAGCCCACGCCGACTCGCGCGGCACCGAGGACTACAACATCATGCTGACCGACAAGCGCGGCAACAACGTCAAGGAGTTCCTCAAGGAGCTCGGCGTCGACCCCACGCGCATGAACGTCGTGTCGAAGGGTGACCTCGAGGCGACCGGCACCGACGACGCCAGCATGACCAAGGACCGCCGCGTCCAGTTCGTGTGGCAGTGAACCGCTGGTTCGTCCTGTCCATGCGGTCCATGCGGTCCATGCGGTTCATGTCGCCCGACGCTCCGCTTCCCGCGATCCATGGCCTCCCGACGCGCCCGGCGCTGCGGGGGGCCATCCTCGTGCTCGCCTCGCTGGTGACGCTGTCGTCGGGCTGCCTGACCCTCAAGTCGGAGCACAACGACCTCGCCGCCCGCGTCACGAAGATCGACCAGTCGACCGGGGACCGCGGCGCGCAGCTCGACGAGAAGCTCGCCGAGGCCGACCGCAAGCTCGCCGAGCTGCAAGCCAAGCTCGACCAGGCCGAGACCCTCCTGCGCGGTAGCCAGGCCGGCATCGGCGCCCGCATGGACCGCGTCGAGGAGGAGGTCGCGCAGCTGCGCGGCGCCGCCGAGAACGCCGAGCTGGTGTCGTCCTCGAGCCAGCATTCCATGCAGGAGCTGCGCACCGAGGTCGACCAGCGCCTGACCAAGCTCGAGGAGAAGCTCAACGAGGCGACCAACATCCCCGAGGGCAAGGACGAGCTGTGGAGCGAGGCGGAGCGCCAGCTTCAGAAGAAGAATTACAAGCTGGCCAGGCAGCTATGGCGCACATTCATCTCGCGCTACCCGGGCGACCCGAAGCTCGCGCAGGCCAACTTTCAGGTCGGCCTGACTTTCTTCAGCGAGCGCGACTACAAGAGCGCCCTGGGCCAGTTCTACCGCATCATTCAGGACTACAGCGAGGACCCGATCGTGTCGGACGCGCTGTATTACAGCGGCCTCGGGTTCGCCAAGCTCGGCCAGTGCAAGAACGCGACGGCCTACTTCGAGGCGCTGCTGCGACCGAAATCGGGCGCGAGCCCGCAGTATCAAAAAGCCGCGAAGGACCAGATCGACATCCTTAAAAAGGATAACGGCGACCTGTGCTTCGACCGCGAGGACGCCAACGCCGGCGCGGCCGCCAAGCGCGGCGTGCAAGAGACGCAAAAAGACCCCGCCAAGACCCCGGCGAAGACCCCGCCAGCCCCGACGAAGAAGACCAAATAGCGGCCGGCGCGTCGGCGCGCCATGAACGCTCGTTCCGGCTCGTTCTGGCCTGTTCATGTGCCATTGCGATGGGTACGGGGCTCCATGAGATGTTCGCCCCGGGTGCAGGAATTACAGACCAGGGGTTATCCTGGGCCGTGGCAGCCCCCACTCACCGCGACCTCGGCGGTTTGACGACCGACTCGCCGAACGCGTCGAGCTCGATGAGTGTGATGAGTATGTCGAGCTCGATGAGCTCGTCGGACGTGTCGGGCTCGGCGAGCTCGTCGGATGCGGCCGGCTTGGTCGGCTCCGCAAGCTCTGCGTCCTCATCGTTGAACGCCGTGGATATGGCGGTCGCACCGCCAAGCGTGGCCGGCCACGCGAGCATCCCGGGGATCGCCGAAGTGACCTTGCCGGCCCGCATCGGCCGCTTCACCGTGCTGGAGCCGCTCGGCTCGGGCGGCATGGGCCTGGTCTGCGCCGCCCATGACAGTGAGCTCGACCGCAAGGTGGCGATCAAGCTGCTGCGGCCCCAGATGGCCACCCCCGGCAAGCTGGCGCTGGCACAGGCGAGATTATTGCGCGAGGCCCAGGCGATGGCTCGCCTCGCGCACCCCAACGTCGTCACGATCCACGAGGTCGGCACATTCGGCGATCAGGTCTTTATCGCCATGGAGTTCCTGTTCGGCCTGACGCTCAAGCGCTGGCTGCGACGCGCGCGACGACCCTGGCAGGAGGTACTCGCCGTGTTCTTGCAGGCCGGCCGCGGCCTCGCTGCCGCACACGCCGCGGGCCTCATCCACCGCGACTTCAAGCCCGACAACGTGATGGTCACCGAGGACACGCGCACCGGCAAGCTCGACCGCGTCCGCGTGTTCGACTTCGGCGTGGTCCAGGAGACCCGCGAGGCGGCGCTCCGCCAGAGCTCGCAGATCCTGCGCACGCCGAGCCCGGACAGCCGCCGCGCCCCGACACCGCCCCCGGAGTCGAGGATCGATCGCTCGTCGAGCGAGGAGCTGACGAGCGACCCTCTGCGAAAGATCCGGGGCCACTCGTTGCCGCCGCTCGGCGAGGTCACGCCGATGGACTCGCAAGACTGGGCCCCGTCGAGCCTCGACGCCAGCCAGCCCGGCGACGGGATCTACGCGACCGGGCTCACCGCCGCGGGCGCGCTGGTGGGGACGCCGCTATACATGGCGCCCGAGCAGTACGACGGCACCGCCGACGCCCGCAGCGATCAATTCAGCTTCTGCGCCGCGCTCTACGAGGCACTCTATCGTCGGCGACCGTTCGGCGGCGACACGGCGGCGCTCCTGCAACAGGCCAAGCTCCTGGGCGCGATCCGCCGGACGCCGAAGCAGCACGAGGTACCGGCGTGGCTGCATCGCATCGTCGTCCGCGGCCTCGCCAGCAACCCCGCCCGCCGGTTCCCGACGATGGACGCGCTGCTCGCCGAGCTCGCGCGAGACCACGGTCGCCGGAGATCTCTCGCGCTCGTCGGCCTCAGCGTTGGGCTGTGTCTCGTCGGCCTCGGCGCGGCGCTGGCGTGGAGCCTCGCGCGCTCGCCAGGCGACCTGTGCATGAGCGCCGCCGCCAGCCTCGCACCGGCCTGGAACCTCGACCGGCACGAGCAGATCCAGGCGGCGTTTCGTGGCTCGGGCCGACCCTATGCGCAGACCACCTGGACCACGATCGAGCCCACGCTCGACGCCTATGTGCAGCGGTGGGTCGAGCAGCGCGTGGGCCTGTGTCGCGCCGCCAGCGACCCGCACCAGGGCCACGCGCTCGCCGGCCGGCACCTGTGCCTCGCGCAGCGCCGCGAGGAATTCACCGCGCTCGTCGGACTGCTCGAGCGCGCCGACGGCGAGGTCGTCGACAACGCGGTGCAGGCGGTCGCGCAGCTCCAGCCGGTCGTCGGCTGCGAGGACCCCGGGGCGCACTTCGCCCGCGCACCGCAGCCCTCGGCGGAGCTCAAGACCGAGGTCCAGGCGGTCGAGCAGCGGCTCGCGGAGCTGCGCGCGCTCGAGCAGACCGGCAAGTATCACAACGGCGTCGAGCTGGCCGGTGGGGTCGTCCGCGACGCGCGGGCCGTCGGCCATGCGCCCCTGGTGGCCGAGGCGCTGTACTGGCAGGGGCTGCTGCACAGCAGGGTCGGCGCGTCGCGGCCCGCCGAGCTCGCATTGAAGGAGGCCGCGCTGCTGGCCGAGGAGAGCCGCCACGACCCGATCGTCGCCCGCGCGGCGACCGAGCTCGTGCGCGTCATCGGCGTCGAGCAGGAGCGCCACGCCGAGGGCATGGTGTGGAGCGAATTCGCCGGCGCTGCGCTGCGACGCGTCGGCGACGAGCCCGGCGAGGTCACGCACCTCGGCTACCTCGGCCACCTGCACGAGGTTCGCGGGGAGCTGCACGCCGCGCGGACCACCTATACGGAAGCCCTCGAGCGCGCGCGCAAGAGCTTCCCCGAGCAGCACCCGGCGATGGCGACCGCGCTCGACGACATCGCCGGCACGCAGCTGCAGCAGGGCGACTACGCGGCGGCCCAGGCCAGCTACGAGAAGGTCCTGCAGATCCGCCTGGCGACCCAGGGTCCGGGTCACCCGCGGGTCGCCGAGGCGCTCGGCCACCTCGGCCGCGTCGCCGCCGAGCAGGGCCAGCAGGAACGAGCGCGCGAGCTGTTCGACCAGGCGCTGCGGATCTGCGAGACGCTGCGCGCTTGCAATCCTGGCGCCCGCGCCGAGGCCCTGGTCAACCTCGGTCGCAGCGAGGCCGCGCTCGGCCGCGGCGACGAGGCGCAGCGCCTGCACGAGCAGGCGCTCGCGCTATACGAGGGCCTGCATGGCCGCGACCACAGAAAGGTCGCCGCGCTGTTGATCGCCCTCGGCGAGCTGACGCAGCAGCAGGGGCACCACGACGCCGCCGCCACCTACTATCACCGCGCCCTGGCGATCCAGCGGCGCCAGCAGCCCGAGGATCGTCCGGCGATGGTCGCGATCCACGTCGACCTCGGGACCCTCGCGTTCGCGCGGGGCCGCCTCGACGAGGCCCGCGCCGCGCTCGAGCGGGCCCTGGCGATCCACCACAAGCACAGCGGCCCCGAGAACTTCGAGCTCGCCGAGATCCTCGACCACCTCGGGCTCGTTGCGCGCGCGCAGGCGCGGGTGGTCGACGCGGTCAGCCTCCACACCCACGCGCGCCAGATCTATACCCGCACGCTCGAGGAGTCCCACCCGCACGTCGCCCGCGTCACGATCCACCTCGCCGAGGACCAGCTGGCGCACGGCTCTCCGCGCGTCGCCGAGGATCTGGCGAGGACGTCGCTGCAGGCCCAGGAGCAGGCCGGCGTCGCCCCCGGGACCCTGGCGGCGACCCGCTTCGTGCTCGCAAAGAGCCTCGTCGCCGACCCCAACGGCACCGACGCGGACACCCGACGCGCGCAGGCGCAGGCGCTCGCCGAGACCGCCCTCGCGGCCGAGCGCCTGGTACCCGGCCACGTAGCGGAAGTGGAAGCGATCTCGGCCTGGCTGCGCGCGCAGGGCCGGCGGTAGTACGCACATTGCATATGTGCGTACTTCGAGCGGATCTTCAAAAGCGGCCCGAGAGCGTGACGCCGAGCCCGGCCGCCCCGAGGCCGAGGCCGGGCCGCACGCGCCGGCCAAAGCCGTCCGGGTGCCTGCGGTTGTACGCGCGCGTATAGGCGAGTCCGGTCGCGGCGCCGAACGCCAGGCCGCCGGCGAGCCCGAGGCCGCCCGCGGCGATCGTGTGGCGCTGGCTTCGTCGCTGGATCGCGTCGGCGTACGCGGGGTCGCCCCAGTGGCGCGCGCCGTGGACGTTCTCGCGGTCGAAGTCGCGGGCCGTGAACGCCACCGCGAGGCCACCTCCGACCACCCCCGCGCCGCCGAGCGCGAGCTCGACGATCCATGAGATCCGCCGCTGGCGGGCGTCGCGGAGCAGCGCGGTCGATCCTCCTATCATCATGCCCGCGCCGGCCCCCACCAGCCCCGCGCCGAGGCTGCGCTCGGTCACCGCGCCGGCGACCGCCTCGCGACACGCCTGGCGATCTGGACATGAAGTCCGCGCCAGGGCCGGCTGGACCCGGGCGACCCCGGCGTGCACCGTCAGGCCGACGCCGGCCCCGACGACCGCGCCACCGAGCCCGCCGACCCCCGCGGCGAGTCGATGTCGCCGCGTTCGTGGCAGTCCGCGGGGCGTCTCCTCCGGCCGCAGGTCGAGCTCGACGGCGGGGCCCGGCTGCACGAGCACGTCGACGAGCACGTCGACCGGCGCGAGCGTCCCCTCGGCGATCCGCAGGCGCCACGGTCCGGGGTCGAGCTGCAAGATCACCACGCGCACCGGACCGGCGCCGGGCGGCAGCGAGGACTCGATCGGTGGGCGCTGCTCGGCCGCGAAGCGCGACACGTAATGCGCAGTCAAGCGCGGTGAGTCGGCCGCCAGCGCCGACGGCAGTTGTACACGCACCGTCACCGGCGTCACCTCGCGCTGCGCCGCCTGCAATTCACCATACGCCACCTGCGTGTCGGCGGCCGTCAACTGACCGCTCGCCACCAGCTGGCTCAGGTACGCGACCGCGTGCGCGTTGTGCCGGGCCGCCAGACGGCTGCGGGCTGCAGCCAGCAACAGCGCCGTGTCGTGGAACTCGGAGTATAATGCCTCGTATTCGCGGGCCGCCTCGGCGTAGCGGCGAGCCGCGTGCGCGAGCGTTGCCTGGTGGACGCGGGCCGTCTTGCCGTCCGGTGCCGCCTCGACGACCGCCACGGTGCCGTCGCTGGCCGGCGCGGCCGGGTCCGCGGCGGGCGCCACGAGCAGGGCAGCGAGAGCACAGGCGAGGGCCACGCGGGCACTATAAACGGGGCCGGACGCGCTGACCAGCCGCGCCGCGGCGGGGGTATAGCGCTGCGAGGCGGGCATCGGCCGAGGCCCGACGAGCGACCCGGCGAGCTGAACCAAGGGACAGCCGGCTTGCGTCGTGCTGGGGCATGTAGGACGCTCGGCCGATGTCAGCGCGCCGGATCGTCTCGTGTTCCATCGTCCTTGTCGCCGCGGCGGCGCTCGGCTGTCTACACGCCGGGGGCGGCGGATCTGGCGGAAGCACCGGCGGCGACGAGAGCAGCAGCGGCACCGGCACCGGCTCCGACTGCGGCGACGGCACCTGCGATCCCGGCGAGGAGACCCGCTGCCCGGCCGACTGCGAGTCGGCGACCACCGGGGCCTGCGGCGACGGCGAGGTCGATGCCTCCGAGGAGTGCGACGCGACGGCCGACGTCGCCGCGTGCGACCGCGACTGCACCAAGCCAGTGTGCGGCGACGGCCTCGTCAATGCGGCGGCCGGCGAGCAGTGTGACGACGGCACCGACAACAGCGACGACTACTCGGCCGCCATTCATTGCAACGCCACATGCGCAGGCTTCGCCGCCCACTGCGGCGACGGCATGTGCCAGGCCGCCGACGAGCACGCCGACGACTGCCCGAGCGACTGCACCGCGAGCTGCGGCAACGGCGTCACCGAGCCCGGCGAG
>JAYUXQ010001070.1:0-3042 GCA_043752905.1 Nannocystis sp.
TGTACGCGCTGCTGCGGCCGTTCATGCCGCAGCTCAAGGCGAAGGAGCTGTGGCCGCTGCCGGAGGATGTCGCCAGCGTCGAGTTCGACCTGCAGAAGATGGCCGGCGGGCTGATGCGCGAGGCGGCGAAGATGCCCGGCCCGCGCTTCGCGATCGGTGAGGGCGGGCTCAAGCGAAAGGTCGAGCGGCTGGTCAAGGCCGGGGCGGTCGCGGTGATCACGGTGCGCGGGCCACGGAGCTTTCTTTCGCCGGTGGAGCGCGACGCGGACGAGCTGCCCAGGCTCGAGGGCGGCGAGGCTCTGGTCGGCGAGTCGCTGGCGGTGCCGGTCGTGCAGGTGAAGTGGAAGAGCGTCGACCGGCTGCTCGGCGGGCGCAAGCTGTCGAAGTTGCAGGCGCAGATCGACGGCGAACGGACGCCGCGCTCCGGGCCGCTCGGGCGCGAACTGGCGCTGTCGGTCGCGCTCCAGCCGGTGAACGTGCAGGTCCCGAACGTGCTCGCGAGCCTGCCCGGCGGCGATCTCTCGCACGAGATCGTGATGATCGGCGCGCACTACGATCATATCGGCGTCGCCGGTGCCGGACAGTGCGGCGAGGCGAAGGACGGCGAGAAGCTCGACACGATCTGCAACGGCGCGGACGACAACGCCAGCGGCACGGCGATGCTGCTCGAGCTGGCGCGCGCGTGGAAGCAGAGCGGGCTGCGGCCGCGACGCACGATCGTGTTCACGCACTTCGCCGGCGAGGAGCTCGGGGTCCTCGGCTCGAAGGCGCTGGTCGAGGCGCCGCCCTTCGACCTCAAGCGCGTGGTCGCGATGATCAACCTCGACATGATCGGTCGCCTCGGTACCAGGGGCCTGGCGATCGGCGGGCTCGGGTCGAGCGAGCGCTGGATGCCGCTGCTGGACGAGGTCGGACCCGCGGGCCTCGAGGTGCTCTACGAGGGCAGCGTGGCGACCCGCAGCGACCACGCGAGCTTTTATCGCAAGGACATCCCGGTGCTGTTCTTCTTCACCGGCGTGCACAGCGACTACCACCGCCCCGGCGATCACAGCGACAAGATCAACCTCGTCGGCATGCGCGCGATCGGGGAGATCGTCGCTGGCGTGCTGTTGCGGCTCGGCGACGGCTACAAGGTGCCGTGGCGGCCTCCAGGGGCCAATGGCGGGCTCAGCCAGGGCCTGCCAGGCAGCGACCCCGCGACGGTCGTCAAGCGGGTCCAGGCGACCGGCACGGCCGCGAACGCAAAGCCGGGTTCGACGTCGACGGCTCTGACATCGTCGACGGGTCCGACATCGACGGGTCCGACATCGACGGCTCCGACATCGTCGACGGGTCCGGCATCGTCGACGGGCGCCGCGGCGCAGGGTGGGGCGGCGAAGTAGTCATGGCGGGGCCGCTGCGCGTTCGCGTCGATCTGCATCCCGACGCCCTGCTCGACCCGGAGGCGCTGCGGCGGGCGGGCGCTCGCGCGGCGAACTTGCCGGAGTCCGCGGTGCGCGGGGTGGAGCTGCTGCACCGATCGATCGACGCGCGGCGCGGCAAGGTGCGCATCCATGCGGAGCTCGGGCTGCGGCTCGGCGACGAGCTGGCGGTCGGTGTGACGCCGCGACCCGCGGACCTGCCGGCGATGACGGGCGCGCCGCCGGTGGTGATCGTCGGGGCCGGGCCGGCGGGGATGTTCTGCGCGTGGGGGCTCGCGCGGGCGGGCGTGCGGTCGGTGGTGCTCGAGCGCGGGCGGGCCGTGCAGGCGCGTCGGCACGACCTGGCGAGCCTGAGCCAGCGCGGTGAGCTCGACACCGAGAGCAACTACTGCTTCGGCGAGGGCGGGGCGGGCACGTTCTCGGACGGCAAGTTGTATACGCGGGCGAGCAAGCGCGGGCCGGTGCGGCTGGTGCTCGAGGCGCTGACGGGCTATGGCGCGCCGCCGGAGATCCTCGTCGACGCGCGCCCGCACATCGGCACCAACCGGCTGCCGCGCGTGATCACGGCGATGCGCGAGCAGCTGGCGGCGGCCGGCGTCGAGATCTGCTTCGAGTCGAGGGTCGACGCGCTGCTCACCGGTCCTTCGGGACAGGTCCGCGGGGTCCGGCTGCGGTCCGGCGACGAGGTCGAGGCGGCCGCGGTGGTCGTCGCGCCCGGACACTCCGCGCGCGACGTCCAGCGCTGGCTCGCGGCGGCCGGCGTGGCGATGAGCTTCAAACCGTTCGCGGTCGGCGTGCGCATCGAACACCCGCAGGCGCTCATCGACCGCCTGCAGTACGCCAGCCTCGCCGGACACCCTGCGCTCGGGGCGGCGTCGTATCGCCTGGTCGAGCAGACGCCGGGTGGGGCGGTGTTCTCGTTTTGCATGTGCCCGGGCGGCTACATCGTGCCGGCGGCGACGGACCCCGGCATGCAGGTGGTCAACGGCATGAGCCCGAAGTCGCGGACGGGCCGGTTCGCCAACGCGGGCCTGGTGACGGAGGTCGGCGCGGCCGAGCTGGCGCGCGCGGGCCACGATCCAGGGGACCCGCTCGCGGGGGTGGCGTATCAGGCGGCGCTCGAGGCCCTGGCGTACCAGGCGGGTGGCGGTGACTTCGTCGCGCCGGCGCAGGGGCTCGCGGATCTGGCACACGGTCGGCTGTCGTCGGTGTTGCCGCCGACGAGCTACCACCGCGGTCTGGCCTCCGCGCGGCTCGACCAGCTGCTCGGGCCGCTCGCGTCGCCGATCCAGCACGCGCTGCGGGCCCTGGGCGAGCGCATGCCGGGGTTCCTCGGGCCCGAGGCGGTCGCGGTCGGGCTCGAGAGCCGCACGAGCTGCCCGGTGCGGGTCGAGCGAGACAGCGAGACGCTCGCCTCACCGAGCACCGCGGGGCTGTATCCGTGCGGCGAGGGGGCAGGGTTCGCGGGCGGGATCGTGTCCGCGGCGCTCGATGGATTACGGGTCGCGCAGGCGGTCGCGCTGCAGCTCGGGCGCAGCGCCGACGCTGTGGTCGCTGCGATCTGACGGTCAGCGGAAGGTGCGAGCGACGAGCCAGCCGCACAGGCGCGACAGACCCGGCA
>JAYUXQ010001071.1:0-3042 GCA_043752905.1 Nannocystis sp.
ATCGAGGGCACTGTCCTCGATGCGGCAGGCGTCAACAGCCTCGCCGACATGCCGGGGCCGCGCGAGCTCAAGTCCCAGTTCCTGGCGCTCCTCAACACCCCGGCGACGAACTTCGTCCGCGTCCTCAACGCCGGTCCGCAGAGCTTCCTCTACCTCCTCAACGCCCGCAAAGACCAGCTCGCTGCCTGAGCTGGCACTGGGCCGCCCCGCTGGCTATCCACGCCACGCGGGCCCGGTCCAGACCTGACTTTCACCCCCAACAGAACCTTCGAAGGAATCCGCCATGTCGACCATTACCCGCGATCAAGTCATCGACTTCCTGAGCAACCTCCCGGTCATCGAGATCTCCAACCTCGTGAAGGAGCTCGAGAACAAGTGGGGCGTCTCCGCCGCCGCTCCGGTCGCCGCCGCCGGCCCCGCCGCCGCTGCCGGCCCCGCTGCCCCCGCCGCCGAGGCCCAGACCGAGTTCACCGTCGTCCTCAAGGGTTTCGGCGACAAGAAGATCAACGTCATCAAGGCCGTCCGCACCATCAACCCCGCCCTCGGTCTCAAGGAGGCCAAGGACCTGGTCGAGGCGCTCGGCAACATCAAGGAAGGCATCTCCAAGGCCGAGGCCGACGAGATGGCCAAGAACCTCCGTGAGGCGGGCGCTGAGATCGAGATCAAGTGAGCACGTGGCGCTTCGGCGTCCGTTCAGCTTCCGCGTGTATGGCGCCAGGAGGTCACTCCTGGTGCCGTACACCCGTCGTATTTTCGCTGGAGCATTTTCGCGCTTGTGATCATTCGGCTCCCGGCCACCGGCCACCGGTGCATCAGGCCTGATCTCACATCGCTCCACTGCGAATCGTCCCTGTTCACTTCGACGCTTAATCACTTCGCGGCCCCTGGGCCCGAGGCCATTCCTTAGACAATCTGCACGCCCCCCGACGGTCCCGCCCGGACCGAACCGCCTCTCGCCTGACCCGCTGCCCGCGCCACACGCCGCACCGCAGCAATCCGTCCCAGGCCTCATCAAGGAACGCCGATGCCACCGATGATTCAGAACAACTTCAGGGTCCGCAAGAACTTCGGAAAGCTCAAGCGGATCATCGAGGTACCCAATCTCATCGACATCCAGAAGCGGTCGTACGACAAGTTTCTGCAGCGCGACACTCCCCTCGAGTCGCGCGAGGACATCGGCCTTCAGGCCGTCTTCAAGAGCGTCTTCCCGATCAAGGACTTCGGCGAGACCTCGTCGCTCGAGTTCGTCAGCTACAGCCTCGATCGCCCCAAGTACGACGAGGACGAGTGTCGCGCCCGCGGCATGACCTTCGCGGCGCCGATCAAGGTCGTCGTTCGCCTCGTCGTGTGGGACGTCGACGACGAGACCGGCACCCAGTCGATCCGCGACGTCAAGGAGCAGGAGGTCTACTTCGGTGAGATCCCGCTGATGACGGCGCACGGCACCTTCATCATCAACGGCACCGAGCGCGTCGTCGTCTCGCAGCTCCACCGCTCGCCCGGCGTGTTCTTCGACCATGACAAGGGCAAGACCCACAGCTCCGGCAAGAAGCTGTTCTCCGCCCGCGTCATCCCGTACCGCGGCTCGTGGCTCGACTTCGAGTTCGACCACAAAGATCACATCTACGTCCGCATCGATCGCCGGCGCAAGCTGTACGCGACTGTTCTCCTGCGCGCGCTCGGGCTCTCTACCCAGCAGCTGCTCGACTTTTACTACGAGAAGGAGAACATCCACCTCGAGGAGAACGGCGACATCACCCGCGCCGTCGACTTCGAGCTGCTCAGTGGCCAGCGCGCCTCGCACGACATCCGTGACCCGGAGACCGGCGAGACCGTCGTCAAGAAGGGCAAGAAGTTTAGCAAGGCCCACATCAAGCGCATGCGTGCCTCCGGCATCAAGCGCCTGCCGATGGAGTCCGCCGGCCTGGTCGGCAAGGTCTCGGCCGAGGACATCATCGACGAGAACACCGGAGAGGTGCTCCTCAACTGCAACGAGGACATCAACGAGGAGCACCTGCTGCGCCTGCGCTCGGCCGGCATCAAGAGCTTCAAGATCCTCTTCATCGACGACTTCAACGTCGGCCCGTTCCTGCGCAACACCCTGCTCCAGGACAAGCTGCACACCCCCGAAGAGGCCCTGCTCGAGATCTACCGCCGCCTGCGTCCGGGCGATCCGCCGACCGCCGAGACCGCTCGCACCCTGTTCGAGTCGCTGTTCTTCAAGCCCGAGCGCTACGACCTCTCGACCGTCGGCCGCCTCAAGCTCAACCACAAGTTCAGCCTCGACGAGGCCCTGATGTCGACCGTGCTCACCAAGCGCGACATCATGGAGACCGTCAAGTACCTGGTCGAGCTGCGTAACGGCCGCGGCCAGATCGACGACATCGACCACCTCGGCAACCGCCGCGTCCGCGCGGTCGGTGAGCTGATGGAGAACCAGTATCGAATCGGTCTGGTTCGCATGGAGCGCGCCATCAAGGAGCGCATGAGCATGTCCCAGGAGATGGACGCGCTCATGCCGGCGGACCTCATCAACGCCAAGCCGGTCTCGGCCGTCGTGAAGGAGTACTTCGCCTCCTCGCAGCTGAGCCAGTTCATGGACCAGACCAACCCGCTCAGCGAGGTCACCCACAAGCGCCGCCTCTCGGCGCTCGGCCCGGGCGGCCTGACCCGCGAGCGCGCCGGCTTCGAGGTCCGCGACGTGCACTCGACTCACTACGGCCGCATCTGCCCGATCGAGACGCCGGAAGGTACGAACATCGGCCTCATCTCGTCGCTCAGCATTTATGCCGAGATCGACGAGTACGGGTTCCTCACGACGCCGTACAAGAAGGTCAAGGCAAAGAAGCTGACCGACGAGGTGGTGCGGTTGCGAGCCGACGAGGAGTCGCAGGCGGCGCTCGTGCCGCTCACCGCGCCGGACGGCCGGCCGCGCGATCTGCAGGCGAAAATCGCCGACCTGCTGCCGGGCAAGTACGCTATCGAACTCGACATCCCCGAATGGTCCAGCGATCTCGTCGGCCCGCCCGGCTCCGACGGTCG
>JAYUXQ010001072.1:0-3042 GCA_043752905.1 Nannocystis sp.
GCCGTCAAGGTCTTGAACCCCGAGCGGCGGCTGCTCGCGGGCAACGTCGACCGGTTCATTCAGGAGGTCAAGGTCGCGGCCAAGCTCGACGGGCCGTACCGCGACCGGGTGGTGAAGATCATCGATCAGGGGCGCTGTGATGTCGCCCAGCCGCCGCTGCTGTACCTGGTGATGGAGCACGTCGAGGGCATCACCTTGCAGTCGCTGCTGCGGCCGGCGGGGCCCGACCAGCCGCGGCAACCGCTGCCATGGACGCAGGCGCTGTCGATCACCCGCGAGCTGCTCAAGGCGCTCGGCACCCTGCACGACTGCGGCGTGGTGCATCGTGACATCAAGCCCGGTAACTGCATCCTCGAGCAGCGGCCCGACGGCGATTTTTTAAAGTTGCTCGACCTCGGCATCGTCAAGGTGCTTCCCGGCTTCGAGATGAGCGGCGATCATCCGCGCACGCAGCCCGAGTTCGTGCTCGGAACCCCGCGCTACATGGCGCCGGAGCAGTTCGGCGGGCCCGTCAGCGATCCACGCGTCGATCTCTACTCCGTCGGGATCATGCTTTATGAATTTCTCACCGGCGACATCCCGTCGCGCTGGTACGAGCAGCCCGGCGCGGCGAATCCGTATGAGCTGCTGCCGCCCTCGCGGGTCAACGCGACCGGTGCGATCCCCCCGGCGCTCGACGCCCTCGTATTGAAGGCGATCGCGTTCGAGCCGGCCAAGCGCTTTCAAAATGCCACCGAGTTCGGCCAGCACCTCTCCGAGATCCTGCTCGCGGGCGCGGCCGAGAGCGCGGCCCGCAGCCGCGCCCGCGATGACTCCGATACATTCCCGGCCGCTCACTCCGCGACGCGGACGACCGCGCGTGCCGTGCCACCGATCGCCGTGGAGGAGCCGCCCGACCGCGTCGGATCGGCCCTGCGCTGGTGGACGGTGGTCTCGACCACGTGCACCTCGATGGTCTTCGTGTTCGCCTTCGCCTCGCTGCTGCGACGCGCCGAGTCGAGGCCCGCGCTCGACCTCGAGTCGGACGAGTCCGCCGTCGTCGACACCTCGCGCGCGCGCCCGACGAGCCCCGTCGAACGTCCGGTCGTCCCGCCGGAGCCCGCGGTCGTGCCGGAGCCCGCGACGAC
This sequence comes from Nannocystis sp., assembly GCA_043752905.1. GTDB lineage: Bacteria > Myxococcota_A > Polyangia > Nannocystales > Nannocystaceae > Nannocystis. The sequence continues at coordinate 1,128 of JAYUXQ010001072.1, forward strand.
GCCGGAGCCGACGACCCTGCCGCCTCCGGAGACCGAGCCGCCCGTGCGCGAGCTTCCGCCGCAGTCGTCGCCCGTGCGCCAGTTGCCGCCGCAGTCGGACCCGGCGCCGGTCAGTAAGCCGCGCAAGCCGAGGCCGAGGCCCGCGGAGGACGATCCGGGCGAGCTGATGCCGGTCCGCCGGACGAAGAAGTGACGCACGCGGTGACGACGCGCGGTCGCGCATCCGTGTGCGGGTAATCCCGGCCCCGGGCGCACTGCGATCACGATGCGCGCCGCAGCGGCGTGGGCGGCCACCGCGACTTGAGGCGCCGTGCCACGCGACGTCGCCTTCGCGGCCCCGTGCCGGCCCGCGCACGCATTTTCTCCTTGCGTGGGCGCTACAGGCGCGCCAATGTCCGCGCCGCCATGTTCACGCTCACGCTCGACCCACCGGAGGTCTCGCCCCGCCTGGCGATCATCACGATCGACCGGCCGGGTGAGAAGGTCAACACCATCGCCCCGGCTGCGCTCGAGCAGGTCGAGCAGCAGTTCGCCGAGATCGAGAGCACGCCGGGCCTCGCCGGCATCGTGCTGATCTCTGGCAAGCCCGATACCTTCATCGCCGGTGCCGACGTCGAGGTGTTTGCGACCGCGAAGGAGCGCCGCGAGATCGAGGCCTTCGGACGTCGCGGTCACGAGGTGCTCGCGCGGGTCGCCGCCGCCAAGGTGCCGATCGTCGCCGCCATCCACGGGGCGTGCCTCGGCGCCGGCCTCGAGCTCGCGCTCGCCTGCACCTACCGCATCGCCACGGATTCGCCGAAGACCGTGCTCGCGCTGCCCGAGGTGATGCTCGGGCTGTTCCCGGGCGGCGGCGGCGTGTCGCGATTGCCGAGGTTGGTCGGCCTGCGCGAGGCGCTCGACATGATCCTCACCGGTCGCAACATCCGCCCGCGCGCCGCGAAGCGCATGGGCCTGGTCGACCAGGTGGTCGCCGAGGAGTCGCTGATGCCCGCAGCACGTTCCGCGGCGGCCCGGCTCGCGGCGGGCAAGCTGCAGCCGCGCACGCACCCCAAGGGTGATGTGATGCGCACGCTGCTCGAGCACAACCCGGTCGGTCGGTCGGTCGTGTTTCGTCAGGCGCGCAAGACCGTCGAGCGCAAGACCTTCGGTCTATATCCCGCGCCGCTGGTCGCCCTCGACCTGATCGAGAAGGGCCTGCGCTTGCCGCTCGCGGAGGCGCTCAAGCTCGAGCCGCCGGCCTTCGCCGAGCTGGCGACGGGCGCCACCTCGCGCTCGCTGGTCTCGCTGTTTCGCCGCAGCAACGCGCTCAAGAAGCAGCCGGTGTTCGACGCCGACGGCGAGCGGGTCGAGGGCGCGGAGATCGGGCGACTGGGCATGGTCGGTGGTGGTTTCATGGGCGCCGACATTGCGGTGGTCTCGGCCGAGAAGGGCATCGAGACGCGGATCCGTGACATCTCCGCGGAGCCGCTGGGCAAGGCGCTGGCGCACTGCAAGGCGCACTTCGACCGCAAGGCCCGCAGCATCGGCGAGCGCCACGTGTTCAAGGCCCGCAGCCGCGTCAGCGGCGGCCTCGACCTGACCGGCTTCAACACGATGGACCTCATCATCGAGGCGGTGCCGGAGGTCCTGACGTTGAAGCAGGAGGTCTTCGCGCAGCTCGAGGTGATGGTCCCGCGCAACACGATCCTCGCGAGCAACACCTCGGCGCTGCCGATCACCCGCATCGCCGAGCGCCTGCAGCACCGCGACCGTGTGATCGGCCTGCACTTCTTCTCGCCGGTGTCGAAGATGCCGCTGCTCGAGATCGTCAAGACGGCCGAGACCTCGCCGCAGACGCTCGCCACCTGCCTGCGCTACGCGGCGCAGATCGGCAAGACGCCGATCGTCGTCAACGACGGGCCGGGCTTTTACACCA
>JAYUXQ010001073.1:0-3037 GCA_043752905.1 Nannocystis sp.
GGCCGCCACTTCCATGGCTTCTACGGACACTACTGCTACATGCCCCTGTACGCCTTTTGCGGCGAGTTTCTGCTCGGTGCCACCTTGAATACGGCCGACATGGCGCCGGGCAAGAAGGCCGTCGAGGAGCTCGAGCGGATCATCTCGCAGGTCCTCGCACGCTTGTGGGGCGCGTCCGGTCGCTGGACACCAGGGGCGCTGGGCCAGCGCAGGTGCGCTCGACCGCAGGGTCGCGCTCAGGCTGCTGCTCGCGCGCCCGACGGACGGCGTGGAGGCCCGCGTGCGAATGCTGCGCGAGGGCCAGGCGATAGCGCAGCTGTCTCACCCCAACGTCAGCGGGCCGCTCGACCTCGACGCTCGACCTCGACGCTCGACCTCGCCGGTCGCCCAGGAATCCATTGGAAGGAAGGCCCCGACGGCTATATTCTTCGACCAAGAGGATCCCCCATGAGCATGCTCGTGCTTGCCTTCGCCATCACTTCCGCCTTCGCCTCGTCCACCCTGGCCGAGGAGCGTTTCCCCTGCGACCTCGCCAAGGCGCCGCCGCCCCCGGTTTGCGGCCGTTGGTACGTGCCGGAGATGAAGGCCGACTCCTCCGAGATGGCCGTCGAGAGACGCTGTTACTGGGAGTGCGTCCCCGAGAAGGCCGAGTAATCCCTTCCGCCGCGCTTCCTCCCGAGCCGCCCATCCTGCCCCCACCATCCTGCCACCGCCAGAGCTCCCACCGCCCGGAGCACCGCCACCCGAGGCGCCACCGCCCGAGGAGCCCGCGACGCCCGAGGCCGTCGTCACGGACCCAGCCACGACCAGGACGCCGATCGTCGCACAAAGAGGCACGCCCGAGCTCCTGTCTCGCCACAACGAAGCCGTCACGATCGGCATGCGCTCCCAAAAAACACCCTGAGCAGCCCGCCCGCGCACCTCATCGCGGCGCTGCTGCGAGCCGTCTGTGGCCACGCGACCGCCAGGTCCGTGGACTGCCTTGACACCCCGCCCCGCCGATCGCGCTTGCGCCCGACGCCCGCCCGTGCTTTGTGGCGCTCATGAAGGGCGTCGAGATCGTCGAGGACCAGGCCTATTTTTCAGGCACCACCGCGGAGCTGCAGGAGGCGCTGACCCGCGGCGTCCTGGACCGCTGCGGATCGCTGGTCGTCGAGCGCAAGCTGATCGCCCTGCCGCCGGAGATCGGGCGGCTCAAGCGGCTACGCGAGCTCATCCTCGACACCGACACCCTGCAAACGATCGACCCCGGCCTGTTCCAGTGCGCCGGCCTCGTCAAGCTCGTCGTCCTCTCCAACCAGATCAAGACCCTCCCTGCGGGCGGCTGGGCCCGGCTCAAGTCGCTCGAGCAGCTCGTGCTCACCACCTCGAACGCCCTGCGGGAGCTCCCCGCCGACATCGGCGACGCCCCCAGGCTCGGCGGCGACTTCGACCTGCGCGCGCAGACCAAGCTCGCCCCCTTGCCCGCCTCCTTCGGTCGCCTCGCCGCTGTCACGCTCCTGCGCCTGCCTCCTGGCATCCACGCCCCCGACCCGATCGCCGGCATGAAGGGTCTGCGCGAGCTCGGCCTGCGCGACGTCGACAAGATCCCCGCCGACCTCGGCGCGCTGGCGGAGCTGCGCTTCCTCGACCTCACCGAGTGCCCGATCACCGCGCTCCCCGACGACCTCGGCGCCGCCAAACTCATGCACACCCTGACCCTCGCCCGCACGCGACTGACGGCCCTCCCCGAGTCGATCGGCGACCTGTCCGCATTGCGGGAGCTCGACCTCACCGAGACCCCGATCGAGGCCCTCCCGGAGTCGATCGGCCGCGCCCCGCTGCAGCGCCTGCGCCTCCAGCAGACCGCGATCACCCGCCTCCCGGACAGCCTCGCGACCCCCGCCGGCGACCTGCGCATCTTCCTCCCGCGCGAGCACCGGGCCGCGATCGAGTCCAGCTCGCCCGCGGTGATCAACGCCCTCGCGTCACGCGCCCGCTTCGAGTAGCCGTCCGTCACGACGATCCGAGCGCCGCGACCACGCGGTCCACCAGCGCCAGCACCGTCAGCCGATCGGCCTCGATCTCGAGGAAGCGCCCGACCGACTGCAGCCCGCGATACTCGCGATACAGCTCCGCGATCGCCTCACCCGCGCCCGGCTGCAGCGTCATCCGGTCGTGCTCGAGCAGCTCCCCGCGATCGACCAACCGCTGCCGACGCGTCGCCCGCGAGACGTTTAAAAACACCGTCAGATCCGGCGGCGTCAGCGTCGCCTCGACCTCGCGCAACATCGCGGGCGCCCCCATATATAGGTGATAGCTCAGCGTCGACAGCCAGTAGCGGTCCCTCACCACCGGGCACCCCTCCGCCAGCCGGGCTCGCACGAAGGTCGACGCCGCCGCGACCGTCGACGCATAGAACAGCATCCGCGCGAGGCTGTCGCCCGCGCACATCGCCTCGGCCCCCTGGCGCACCTGTGCGGGCAACGTCCGCATCGGCGTCGCCAGTGCCTCGGCCCCGAGCCGCGCCGCCACCTCGCGCGCGAGCGTCGATTTACCGCTCCCGTCGAGCCCCTCGATCACCACAAAGTACGATCTATTCATTTCGATATTCTCCATTCCTTTTGTCGTCACATCACTCACTGGCGCGACATCAGCGTCGACGCCAGCAGCACGCTCGGCTCGACGTCACGGCCGGGCATCGCACACATCCCCGGCCTTGCCGGAGGCCAGCGGCGTCCAGCGCCCTCGATACAGCGGGAACGGCACCGGCCCGACGAGCTCGTCGACCTTCCCCGGGTGCTGGCCCTCCGTGGCGATCAGCCCCTCCGCGATCGCCTGCATCTGGCCCTGCTCATCGGGCGTGAAACTGTCGCTGGCGATCACCATCGGGATCGCGTCGTCGCTCTCCACCAGATGCCAGCGATCCCGGTCGCGCTCGAGCTCGGTGCCCCGCAGCAGCATCAGCGGGAACGCCTTGATCACCGGCACGCGGCGATCGAGGCACCATTGCACGGTCGCACGAAACGACCCGAGCGTCTGCTCCGGCAGCCCGTAG
>JAYUXQ010001074.1:0-7507 GCA_043752905.1 Nannocystis sp.
AGGCCAATCTAAACAACGTTACGTTTGGCCAGAGAAATTAATGTGTTCCCCATTACCAAATCTGACTCTCCCGATCGTTCGCGGTTAGTTTCGCCCCTCCACCGACGGCGATGACCGGCATGACGTGCACGCCGGGCATGCCGGCCGGCGCAGCCTCAGCCGGGTACGGGGTCGGCGGGGGCTTCCTCGATCTGCCAGCGGTCGAACACGGCTGGTTGCGTGTCGATCTCGATCAGGAATTTGCTCGGTCGCAGCATATGCGAGGGGCCGTCGCGGGTCTCCTCGATCACGGGATAGCTCATGTACAGCTCGTCGCCGGCCCGCGTGGCGGCGACATAGAACAGGCGGCGCTCCTCCTCGATGTCCGAGGGCTGGCGTAGCGCGGTCGCCATCGGGAAGCGGCCCTCCGCCAGCCAGAGCACGAAGCACACCGGCCACTCGAGGCCCTTGGCCTGATGGATGGTCGAGAGCACGAGCATGTCGTCGGGCGCCTCGGCCCCGAGGACGTTCTCGGCGCTGATGCCCTGCACGAGCGCGAGCTCGCCGAGGAACTCGCTCGCGGCCGGATAGCGCTCGGCGTAGCCGGCGAGCTGCTCGAGGTCGTCCTTGCGGGCGGCGGCGTTGGGGAAGTTGCGGTCGGCGTACTCGCCATAGTGGCGCTCGACGACGCGGCGGATCATGTCGCCGGGGTTTTGTAGCGCGGGGTCCTCGAGGATCGCCCACAGCTCGGCGAGCCTGGTCAGCGCGTCGCGGGCGCGGCCGCGGGCCAGCGCGGCCTGCTCGGCGAGGCGCTGGGCGCTGGTGGCGTGGTCGCGGCCGGCCTGCGCGAGCAAGGTCGCCAGCTGCTCGGCCGTCTGCGCGCCGACGCCCGGCCACAATCGTAAGAGTCGCACCCAGCTCAATGCATCTTGCGGGTTTTGTCGGGCCCGCAGGTATGCGCAGACGTCCTTGATGTGCGCCTGCTCGAAGAAGCGCAGGCCCGAGCGCACGGTGAACGGGATCTGGCGGCGGGTCAGCTCGACCTGCAATTCGAGGCTGTGGCTGTGGTTGCGGTACAGCACGGCCATCTTGGCGAGCGGCATGTCGTACTCGTGGTGCAGCTCGAGCACGCGCTGGGCCACGAATTCGGCCTGCTGGAACACGTCGCGCAGCGGGATCACGGCCGGCACGGCCCCGGGGGGCTTCACCGCGGTCAGCTCCTTGGGGTACTGGCTGCGGTTGTGGGCGATGCTGCGGTTGGCGAGCGCGAGGATCTGTGGGGTGCTGCGATAATTGATCGTCAGCTTGAAGATATCCGCCTGGGGGTGCCGGGCGCGAAATGCTGCGATTTGGGTGAAATCGGCGCCGCGAAAGCTGTAGATGGATTGCGCGTCGTCGCCGACGCAGGTCAGGCTCCTGTGATCGCGGGCCATCGCGTCGCACAATGCACCCTGTAATGCGTTGATGTCCTGGTACTCGTCGACCAACACATGATCATAGCTGGCGCGGAGTTCATCGGCGACGTTGGAGGTCGCCGGGTCCTCGAGCAGCTGCAACCAGCTCCCGAGCAGGTCGTCGAAGTCGACGACGTTCATCGCGCGCTTGCGCTCGGCGAACCTGCCCGCGACCTTCGTCATCAGCCCGGCCTGATCGAGCAGCTTGAGGGCGTGCTGCTCGACGACCTTCTCGAGGGGCTGCCGGGTGCCCGAGGCCAGGCCGATCAGGCTGGCGAGCACCTTGGGGGTCGGGAAGCGGCGGGCGGTCAGGGCCTCGATGCCGAGCTCGGTGATCACGGAGGCGAGCAGGGTGCGCGCGTCCTCGGGGTCGAGGATGCCGAAGTCCGGTGAGAGGCCGATCGCCTGGCCGTGGCGCCGCAGGACGCGGTTGCCGATGTGATGGAAGGTGCCGGCCGAGCAGCGGCGCATGTCGACGCCGAGCAGGCCCTCGACGCGGCTGACCATCTCGCGCGCGGCGCGGTTGGTGAATGTGCACAGCAATATGCGCTCGGGGTGGCAGCCGGCGGCGACCAGCCGGGCGACGCGGTAAATGAGCGTGCGGGTCTTGCCGGTGCCCGCGCCGGCGAGCACGAGCAGCTCGCGCGGGGGCGCCTGGACCACGGCGATCTGCTGCGGGTTCAACTCGCGGGTGAGGTCGAAGGCCTGCTTCTGCGGCGCGCTGGTCTTGAGGACGTACTTCACGGGATCAGAGGTTCTTGCCGATGAAGTCGAGGATCTGCTGCTCCATGTGGACGCGGTCCTCGAGCCGGCGCGGCATGTGGCGCTCGTCGGGGAACAGCAGCAGCTCGTAGGGCTTGCGCGCCTTGATCAATGCGTTGATCAGGCGGGCGGTGTGGCGAAAATGCACGTTCTCGTCGATCAGGCCGTGGACGAGCAGCAGCTTGCCCTGGAGCCGGTCGACGTGATGCATCACGGAGCTGACGGCGTAGCCGTCCGCGTTGTCCTGCGGGGTGCCCATGTAGCGCTCGGTGTAATGCGTGTCGTAGCCGTCCCAGTGGGTCACGGGGGCGCCGGCGATCGCGAGCTTGAAGGTCTCCGGCGCGCGCACCAGCGCCATCGCCGACAGGTAGCCGCCGTAGGACCAGCCGTAGATGCCGACCCGCCTCGCGTCGACCAGTCCCCGCTTGGCGAGCCAGGCGACGCCGTCCTGCTGGTCCTCCAATTCGAGGTGGCCGAGGTCGTGGCGGATCGCGCCCTCGAAGGCGAGGCCGCGGCGGGCGCTGCCGCGGTTGTCGAACTTGGCGACCAGATATCCGCGGCTGCGCAGCGCCTGCGCGCGCATGTCGGCGGTGGTGCCCCAGGCGTCGACGACCCGCTGCGCGTGCGGTCCGCCGTACACGGAGATCAGCGCGGGGAACGGGCCCTCACCAGAAGCCTCACCGGAAGCCTCACCGGAAGCCTTACCGGAAGCCTTACCGGAAGGTTGATAGATCGCGGCGTGGATCGTGTCGCCGTGGCGGTTCTTGAAGCTGGTCAGCTCGGGCGGCGGCAAGTCGAGCGCGGCCACTCGCGGGTCGGGCTCGATCGGGATGTCCTTGAGGACAGATCCGTCCTCCAGCGAGCGCAGGGTCAGGGTCGGCGGGGTCCTCGTGCTGGTGAAGACGTCGATGAAGCGGCGCTTCGCGTGATCGACGACGACGCCGTGGGTGCCTGGCTGCGGGGTCAGGCAGCGCGGCTCGCCGCCCGCGAGCGGGACCACGAACAGCTGCTGTCCGGTCGGGTCGGCGGGGTTGCCGAGGTAGTAGAGCAGGCCGCGATCCTCGTCGATCTCGGCGATCGCGTCGACCTGCCACGCGCCCGCGGTCAACGGGCGGACCAGCGCGCCGGCGCCGTCGTATAGATAGAGGTGACGAAAGCCGCCGCGCTCGCTGGCCCACACGAAGTGGCCCGCGAGGGGGCCCGTGGCGATCGGGCGCAGGAGGTCGTGGAGGTTGATCCAGATGTCGCTGGTCTCGGTCAGCAGCAGCGTGCTCTTGCCGGTGCGGGGGTCGAGGCGCAGCAGCTTCAACGTGGTCTGCGCGCGGTCCTCGACCTGCGCGGTGAGGCTGCCATCGGGCCACCATTGCACGCGCGCGAGGTATTGCTCGGGGTCGTCGCCGAGGTCCATCCAGGTGACGCGATCGCTGCCGGCGGCCGCGACCACGCCGAGGCGCACCCCCGCGTTGGGGTGGCCGGCGAAGGGATAGGCGTGGTCCTCCTGTGCGCCCTCGCCGGTGAGATCTTTGCCCTGATGGACGATGCGATACTTCGGGATCTGCGTCTCGTCGACCTCGGTGAAGGCCAGCCGCGCGCCGTCCCACGACCACCAGAAGCCGTGGCTGCGGTCCATCTCCTCCTGGGCGATGTACTCGGCGAGGCCGTGGGTCTTGCCGGTCCCACGCGCGCCGCGGGTCCGCTGCGCAGGCGTGCCACCGGCGGCGTCGACGACGTACAGCTCGTCATCTTGTACGTATGCGAGCTTGCGACCGTCGCGGGTCAGCTGGGGGTCGAGCGCGGGCTTGTCGGCGGCGTCGACGACGAGGCGCAGGGGTCCGCGCTCGCCGTCCTGTACGTGGATGTCGCCGGTCAGCGGGACGAGCAGGCGCTCGCCCTCCCTGGCCCAGGCATAGGTGGTGATGCCGAGCTCGCGCACGCGCTGGCGCTCGCGGCGGAGCTTCTCCGCGAGCGAGAGGTTCTCCTCGGTGACGCCGCCGCCGGGCGGCAGGACCAGCGGGGTCTCCTCGCCGGTGGAGAGGTCGAGGCGATAGAGCTGGCGGGTCAGGCTGCGCTCGGGGCTGCGAAGATAGGTCAGCGCGCCGTCGTCGGGCGTGAAGGCGATGCTTTGCGGGTGGACCAGGCCGGGCAGGGGGTACGCGGCGGCGTCCTCGAGACCGAGCGGCGTGCCGGGGGGCGGGGAGTTGGGCGCTTGCGGCATTGCGGATGAAGCGGATGAAGCGGATGAAGCGGATGAAGTGGATACGGTAGCGACAGTGACAGCGGAGTCGGGGGCGGGCGCAGGCGTGCGCGGCGAGCAGGCGGCGAGCGCGGCGAACAGGAGCGGGACGAACGCGGCGGCATGCATCGCGCGGCGAGGATCGCAACCTTCACGGCGCCTGTCCACGCCGCCGTCTCCCAGCGGGATCGGCGCTTGCCACGTCGCGGGAATTCGGCCATACAGGCGCTCGCATGGCCCGCCTCGCCGAGATCCTGACCCACCCCGAGATCCGTCCCCAGGTCGTCCAGGCCTGCGCCCTCCTCGTCGACAGGGAGGTCCAGAGCAAGAGCGGACTGTCCGGGCTCGCGGTCAAGGCCGGCTACAAGCTGGTCAAGGCGATCAAGCCGACGATGGTCACGGACCTGGTCGACAAGCTGCTGCCCGAGTTCGCCGAGGCGATGCAGCCGATGTTCGCCGAGGTCGAGCAGCAGTCCGCGACGAGCGGACGCCCGCGCGGCGAGCTGTTTAGCACGCACATGCAGGCCGATCCGAAGCGGGTCGCGGCCGCGCTGTTGACCGTCACCGACCGCCGCGCCGAGAAGGCCAGCGGCGCCCTGAAGAAGACCTATGCCCGGCTGCGCGGCACCGCCGAGGAGCACGTGCAGACGGCGATCCCGGGGCTGGTGCGGACCCTGACGCCCTTCGTGTGATCGCCAGCGGCGCAAGATCGCCCGAGGTGCAGGGCAGTCTGCATGTGATCCATATCGGCGAGGCGCCCGCCGTGGGCGAGGCGGCGTGTCCGACACTGCGAAAAAATATCGGCTGCATTTTGGCCGAGGATCTCTGATAGTGTCGATGCTTGCCTTGTGTGGGGGTGATGTCGATGCGAAGCGTGGCCAAAACTTTAATTTTCTCTACTCTCCTTGTTCAGGTCGCGGGTTGCGGTGACGACGGCGGGACCGGCGGTAGTGGGGACACGCAGGTCACGTCGGCGACGATGAATTCGACGACCCTGGGCTCGAGCACGGGCGGCTCGACGACGCAGGGCTCGGCGACCGACAGCCCGACGGACGGGGGCGGTTCGGCGACGGAGTCCGCCGGTGGTACCAGCACCGGCCCGACCACGGGTGCGACCGAGTCGAGCACGACGGAGCCGGCGACGGCGACCGAGCCGCTGACGACGGGCCCGGGGATGACGACGACGACCGACACGGTCGGTACGACGACCAACGGCGACGAGTCGGGGACGACGACGGACGCGAGCGGCACGACGACGACGGACGGCACGACGACGACGGACGGCAGCACGACCACCGGCGGCGAGTCGACGACGACGATGGGCGGCGAGACCACCGAGGACGTGCCGTGCACGGTGCAGGCGGCGACCCTCAAGCCGGTGATCCCGAACATGATGCTGGTGCTCGACAAGTCGGGGTCGATGTTGACCAAGTGGGACCACGACGCCGACGTCAACACGCCGACGGTCACGCGCTGGAACAGCCTGTATCAGACGGTCGACACGGTGGTGACCAAGTTCAACGACAAGGTCAACTTCGGCGCCAACTTGTTCCCGAACAAGTCGGCGCAGCAAATCTACACCGACAAGGCCTGCCTGGTGAACGCGAACGTCGAGATCCCGATCAAGCCGAAGAACAAGACGGCGATCCTCAACGGCATCCCGGCCGCGGACAACATGACGATCGCTGGCGGCACGCCGGCCACCGCGGGCATGGCCGCGGCGATCAAGCACCTCAAGACCTTCCCGGCCGACGTGCCGCGTGCGATCTTGCTGGTCACCGACGGCGCCGCCAACTGCACCTCCGGGCTCCAGCCGCCGCCGTTGTTCGAGAAGTACGACGACGGGGTCCACATGGTGGTCAGCGACGCGTACACGGTCGACGGGATCCCGACCTACGTCGTCGGCATCAATACCCTCAACATGACGACGCCCAACGCCCAGGACGGCAACCCGGACGGGATCAACCCGTTCCTCAAGCTCAATGACCTGGCGATCAAGGGCGGCACCCCCAAGAACGACCCGAACGAGAAGTTCTACAACGCCGACAACCAGATCGAGCTGGGCGCCGCGCTCGACATCATCATCGCGGACGCGCTCAGCTGCGTGATCCCGCTCGACAGCGAGCCCGGCAAGCCCGAGCTGACCAAGGTGAAGATCAACGGCACCGAGGTGCCGCACGTGATGAATTGCGGCAACGAGAACGGCTGGGTCTACACCAACCCCAACGGCCCGTACGACGCCATCGAGCTGTGCGGCACGGCCTGCGGCAACCTCAAGCAGTTCGGCAAGGCCGACGTGAACTTCTTCTGCGTGCCGGGCTGAGCCGAGGCGAGTCCGCGAGCGATATCCGCACAGGAACGTGCGGGCGGGCCCGGGGCCGCGAGCGAGCGCTCGCGGCCTCGCGCCGTCGGTGGGGTCGACGTCTCGGCAGCGCAGCGCAGCGCAGCGCTGCCCGGCGCAGCCCGGCGCAGCCCGGCCCGGCGCAGGCCGGCGCAGCCCGGCGCGCAGTGATGGCAAAGCACGGACGACATGACATTGGTGTCACGGTGCGGATGGCGGGCACCCGCGAGACGCCTCTGCCGCTGCGGTCGGCCTTGTCCTCGGACGCGAGTTGGGGCTACGATGGACGGATGCGATATCACAAGGTCGGTAGGGTAGCGGCGCTCGTCTCTCCATTGTTGTTCGCGTGCGGCGACGCCGGCACGGCCACCGACCCCACGCTCACGAGCTCGTCGGCGCCGACCAATCCGAGCGGGGACACGTTGACGGGCTCGATGACGACGTCGGGCCAGCCGACGACCGACTCGGGCACGCCGACGACCGGCGACGACGGCGGCAACTCGCTGGGGACGGGCTCGGGCACCACGACCCAAAACCCGAGCGACCCCTCGACGACCGTCGATACCACCACGGTGTCGTCCGGCCCGTCGACCGCGAGCGACAGCACGACGACGACCACCGCGGGCGACACCTCGACGAGCGACGTGTCGGGCACCGATGGCTCGAGCTCGGGCGGTCCGCCACCGCCGATGTGCACGGAGGCGGAATGTCCGATGGGCCAGTTCTGCAACATGCAGA
>JAYUXQ010001075.1:0-3034 GCA_043752905.1 Nannocystis sp.
CTCCACTCCGAAGCCGCCGCGCCCGGCCGCCACCGTGGTCCTGCTGCGAGCGGCCGCCAGCGGCGGTCCACCGGCGATCTTCATGCTCCGCCGCAGCGCCCGGAGCCCCTTCATGCCCGACGCGCTGGTGTTCCCGGGTGGGGCCGTCGACCCCGGGGATGGCCCGGCCGGCAGCGACGAGGCCTTCGTCGTCGCGGCGCTGCGCGAGTGCCAGGAGGAGGCCGGGGTCGATCTCGGGGTCCGGCGCCTGCACTGGTTCGACACCTGGGTCACCCCCTCGGCCGAGCCGCGCCGCTACGAGGCTCGCTTCTTCCTCGTCGACCTCGCCGCGGACGAGGGCGCCGACGCGGTCGCCGACGGCCACGAGACCCTCGAGGGTCGCTGGGCCAGCGCCGCCGACTACCTCGCCCAGGGTGAAGTCGGCGCGGTCGATCTCCCGCCGCCGACCCTGTGTACGCTCATGCGCCTCGCCGACGGCCGCCTCGACGGGCTGCGAACGTTGACCGCCGACGAGGCCCGCGCGCCGCTGCTGCCCAAGGCGATGCTCGAGGCCGGCCCGGACGGCGAGGACCGCATCGCCGTGGTCCTGCCGCACGACCCCGGCTACGACGCGCTGCCCGGCGAGGGCCTGCCCCTGCCGCCGCGCGCGGCCGATCTCCCGAACCGCCTCGTGCGCGTCGGCAACACCTGGAGGGTCCCGTGATGCGAGCACGATGGTTCACGCGATCGCGGGACATGTCTCGCGGGACAGCCCGGCTGTCCTCGGGGACAGGTGTGCGGGCCTGGCCGTGGCTCCCGGGGATGATGAGATTGATGGGCATCATAGGGATCACGGAGATCATGGCCTGCGAGCCCGCGACGCCGCCGCCGCCGGCGGTCGAGCCCGCGACGGTCGTCGCCGGGGAGACCGCCGCGCCGGCCCCGGTCGTCACGCACGCGCTGATCCCCTGGCTCGACCCCGACGCCAGCTCGGCCGTGTACACGCGCATCGACCCCCGTGTCGATCTCGAGGCGCTGGCCCGCCTGTTCGCGATCCCGCCGCGCGCGGCCCACATGTTCCGGGATCTGCAGGCCTTCGACGACGGGCTCGCCGCGTTGATGGAGGGCGTCGGCCCGGCGCCATCGACCTGGCTGCGCGCCGAGGCGCTCGCCTACTTGCCGCCGATCGCCCGCGGGCCGTACCTGGTGAGGGGTCTCTCGCACCCGCGGGCCGAGGTCGAGGCGTGGCTGATCGCCGGCGGGCTCACGCGCGAGGTGCAGGAGGGCATGGTCACCTACTCGCCGCTGCCTGGCGAGCCCGACGCTCCCGGCGCGCCCGAGGCCCTGCCGGTCCACCACGCGCCCGCGGCCGCGTTCCCGTGGCGGATCGTGTTCCTCGAGGACGATGTCATCGGCTGCTATTCATTGCGAGAGATCGGCGGCGGCCTGGGCCCCTTGACTGCCGCGCGCGACCTGCCGGTGTCCGAGCTCGAGACGCGGCTGACGCAGGAGTTCGCCGAGGACCCCGAGATGCTGCTCGACCTGGTCGCCAGCGGCCCCACGCTGAGCCTCGACATTAGCGACGACGTCGGCGCCGTGCGCCTCGGCATGCGTCGCTGGGAGCGCAGCGGCCTCGACGGCGAGCTGATCCTCCAGCCGCTCGGTGACATCGACGGCGCGACGAAGGAGCTCGAGGCCCGCAAGCCGAAGATCGAGACCGACGCGGTGCGCGAGCTGTACGACCGCATCGCCTTCACGCCCGAGCCTCCGGTCGTGCGCGGTCGACTGCAGATGACCGAGGCCGACCTGCGCCTGCTCGCCCGCGAGGGCGGATGAGCCGCGCCGTCGAGGGCCGCGCGGTCGCGGGGTCCGCGGGGCGGCCCGGCGCCAGGGGCCGAGCGGCGGCCCGGCGCCCATGGCGGACCGGGGCCCTCACGGCAGCGCTGCTCGGGGCCTGCGGCGGGCCTGTCCCGGCGGACATGTCCCCACAGCCAGCTTTGCCGGCTGTCCCGGCGGACATGTCCCCGACGCCAGCTCCACCCGTGACACCCGTGACCCCCGCGCCCGCGTGCGAGGCCCGCGACGCGCTCGGCGACCTGCAGTGGTTACCCGCGGACCTGCGCCTCGCGGCCGTCCTCGACCTCGAGAGCCCCGACCTGCCGGCCGCGATCGTGCGCTTGCAAGACGGCGTCCGCGCCGGTCATGGCCTCCCGGTCGTCGCCAGCCTCGGGCTCGGGCAGCTCGGACTACAGCTCGACATCTTGCGCCCGCAGCTGCAAAAAGCCGGGCTCTCGCCGCGCGAGCTGGCGCTGCTGCACGACCGCGAGGGAGCCGTCGTGTGGGTGCTGCGGGCCCGCTGCGACCTCGAGGCCCTGCAAGCCAGGCTCGCGGCGGCGTGGCAGCTGCAGGTCCGCACCGTCACCGGCGGATCGGTCGCGGAGGGCCGGCGTGACGGGGTCGACGCGACCCGCTTCGCCTTCGATGTCGCCTTCCTCCCCGAGGACCGGCTGGCCCTGACGCCGCCCGGTTCGGCGTCGGCGCTGCGTCGCTGGCTGTCGGGGCCGCCGGCCGCCCCGCTGGCGGGCCAGGCCGCCCCGCCGCCCGGCGACGTTTTAAGCGAGATCCCGGCCGCCCCGATCCGCGGGGTCCTGAATGGCCGGAGCCTGCAAGCGCCGGGCGCGAGCACGGTACCGCTGGTGCGGACCCTGCGGGCGACCGCGGACGCGCTCGAGATCGACGGTCAGCCTTGAACGCGCGTTGACCCTGACCCGCGCAGCGCCGACCATCGAGGCGATGGACGCCGTCCGCGACCGCGAGCTCGTCGAGGCCTGGATCCGCGGGGACCAGGCCGCCGGGCACGCGCTCTTTGACCATTGATTACGAGCCGGTCGCCCGCTTCTTCTTCAACTTCAACAAGGTCGCCGACGACGTCGCCCGTCGCGGGCGACAGCTGCTCGAGCAGAGCCTCGCCGAGGTCGCGGGATCGACCGCGCTGGTCGAGAGCACGATCGGCGGGCTCGAGCGCTGGATCGCCGCCGTCCGCGACCAGCGACCC
>JAYUXQ010001076.1:0-3033 GCA_043752905.1 Nannocystis sp.
CTGTCACAGGTAGGAGCCCGTGGGCGTATCGCGAGCCGTGGCGAGCATGACCGCGCGGGCGGGCGAGACGCCGCGCGTGTCCGCGCGAGATGTCCTTTCGGACATGTCTCAAAGGACCGGCGAGTCAGGGCGTGGGCGCGGCGCTGGTTTCGGCGCTGGTTTTGGCGCCGGTTTTGGCGCTGGTTTTGGCTTCGAGGCGGCCGATCGTCCGGGCGAGGGTCTCGCGCAGGCAGTCGAGGCAGTCCTGGGAGTTGAAGAAGCCGCAGCCCTTTCGCCGGGTGTTCGCCAGGTGCTTGAGCGCGGGCAGGACCCGCGGGTCGGCGGCGGTCTCCATCTTCTCGAGCACGCCGCGCTTGTTCCCGCAGCTGCTGGCCTTCTCGAGCCAGGCGAGGTTGAGCGCGTACACCGGCACGGCCTCCTTGGGCTTGTGGTCGAGCACGGCCTCGGCGGCGCGCTTGCGGGCGCGCTTCTCGTCGCTGTGCAGCAGGGCCTCGAGCGAGGGTGCGAGCGCGACGGGGAGCGGCGGCTCGTCGCCGACGGATGCAGGGATGGCAGGGATGGCAGGGATGGCAGGGGTGGCAGGGATGGCAGGGGTGGCAGGGATGGCGGGGATCGCAGGGGTGGTAGGGGGAGCCTCGGGCTTGGCCGCGTTGGCCTTGTGCGGGCGATCGACCGGGGTCTGGGGCCGCGCGGTCGGGAGGTCCCTCCCGGGGTCCGCCGTGACGGACGCGACCCTGTCCGCGAGCGCGCGCTCGTCCTCGTCGTCGGTCCACAGCAGGCCGCAGGTCAGCAGCAGCGCGAGCGCGCCAGCGATCGCAGGCAGGGCACCGCGGCGGGCTCGCAAGGCGTGCAAGGCGTCGAGCGCCTGGGTCGTGCGCGAGCGCGATGGCATCAGCACGGCCGGGAAAGCGGCTATTTGGGCGAGACTCGGGTGCGTGAGGCCCGGCACCGACGTCGAGGCGCCGGGCGAGGCGGTCTGCGTGAGGGCGAGGCGGCGCAGGGCGTCGCGCACGGGGCCGGCGGCGTCGGGGCGCTTGCTCGATGCAGCGGTGAGCAGGCTGGCGACCAGATCGCTGAGCGCCTCGGGGACCTGGCTGCCGAGCTCGTGTTGCAGGGTCGGCGCGGTCGACCCGAGCTGGCAGGCGACCAGCTCGGTGATGCTCTCGCCCTGCCACAGCCGCCGTCCGGTGCAGCACTCCCACAAGATGACGCCGAGCGCATAGAGGTCGCCGCGCGCGTCGACGGCCTCGCCGACGGCCTGCTCGGGCGGCATGTAGCCGGGGGTCCCGAGGATCGCGCCCATGCGCGTCAGCGGCAGGCCGGGCTTGCCGCCGCCGACGGTGGGTTCTGCGGCGGTGGCGTCGGCGACGTGGGCGATGCCGAAGTCGAGGACCCTGGCGTG
This sequence comes from Nannocystis sp., assembly GCA_043752905.1. GTDB lineage: Bacteria > Myxococcota_A > Polyangia > Nannocystales > Nannocystaceae > Nannocystis. The sequence continues at coordinate 1,403 of JAYUXQ010001076.1, forward strand.
CAGGCGGCCGTCGTCGCGGGTCTCGATGAGGATGTTGTCGGGCTTGAGGTCGCGATGGACGATGCCGAGGGCGTGCGCAGCGGCGAGGCCGTCGGCGATCTGCGAGCCGAGGTCGGCGGCGGTGCCCCAGCCGATCTTGCCATGGGTGTCGAGGTGGGCGGCGAGGCTGACCCCGCGGACCAGCTGGATGACGAGGTAGGCGCCGCCCTCCGGCAGGTGACCGAAGTCGATCGCGCTGGCGACGTGCGGGTGGTCGATCTGGGCGGTGGCGAGGGCCTCGCGGGCGAAGCGGGCCTCGGCCTGCGAGTTGCTGGCGAACTCGGCGCGGATCGTCTTGAGGGCGACCTGCTTGCGCAGCTTGAGGTGTTCGGCGACGAACACGGCCCCCATGCCGCCTTCACCGAGCAGCTCGACGATGCGGTAGCGCTCGTCGATGACCCTGCCGATCCACTGCGGGTCCACGGCCGACGTGAGCGCGCCCGAGGCCGCAGCGAGGTGCTCGGCGATCGTGGCGTCCCACGGGACCGCGGTGCGGGGGGGCATGGCGGCGGAGTATACCCGCGGCGCGGCGCGGCGAGCCTGTCCGAAAGGTCAGGTCAGGGCGGACACTCGCGCGCGCGGGCGGCGATGCGCGGCCGGATCCGGGCCGTGCGCGGCGCTGACGCCCCGCGGACGAGGAGCGCCCGGAGCCCGTCAGAGCGGGCAGGGGATCGGCAGGAAGGGGTTTTGCTCGGGGAACTTCTGGTTGTCGAGGGTGTAGTAGTTCTGGTTGGCGAGCTTCACCCAGGTCGACCCGGTGCCGGCGAGGGGTAGGCCGGCGAGGTCGGTGATCTGTGAGGCGCCGCCGTCGGCGTAGTGGAGCAGCAGGCCGCCGATCCCGGACCCGCCGCCGCCGCCGAGGGTGTTGACCAGCTGGCACAGGCTCGGGGTCACCGGCTGTTCGAGCAGCAGGACGACCTGCGCGGGGTCATAGGCGTCGGCGAGCAGATCGAGGACGTCGAGCCCCAGGGTCGGGCCATAGTAACACTGCTCGTAGCAGACGTCGTAGTAGCACTGCTCGTTGCAATAAACGTTGTGGTTGAAGTCCTCGGGGTCGTTGTAGAGAGTGCGGCTGTAGCCGTAATAGGTGTTCTCGTAGAAGCGACCGACGCTGAGGCGAAAGCGCTTGGGGTTGACGTCGTTGACCGACGCGATCGCCTCGGTGAAGCTGAGGCGGAGGATCTGCGGCTCGAGGAACTCGATGCCGACCAGCACCGGCGGCGTGATGTCGGCCGGCGGTGGCGGCGGCGGCGGCGGTCCGGTGGTCGGCTCGACGGTCGTCGTCGGGTCGTCGCTGTCGGTCCCGCTGCTGCCGTCGGTGTCGGTATCGGTGTCGGTGTCTTCACCGCCGCCCGGACAGGCGCTGAGGGTCAAGCCTCCGCCCGCGAGCGCGGCGTGGACGAGGCGGTCGAAACGTAGGCCAAGCATCCGGAGATGCTTGCAAATGCCCGACGGGTGGTCAATTGCGGCGCGCAGGCTCGGGGGCCAGCTTGCCGAGCACGCGCGAGCCGAGGCCGAGGACCCGCAGTTCTTCGTGGCTCAGGCCCAGCTTGGCCCCCAGCGCCATGTTCCAGCCCAGGATAGCGCCCTCC
>JAYUXQ010001077.1:0-3030 GCA_043752905.1 Nannocystis sp.
CCAGGCCAAAGGGCATCGCGCCGTCGCGACCAGGCGCAGCACCCACGCGTCGCCGTCTCGGCGGACCACGCCTGACACGCGCAGACCGGCGGCCGCCGGGCGTGCGTGCAGGCGGGGGCGGGCGGGCGTGCAGGCGGGGGCGGTCGAGCGTCGCGTCGACGAACTGCTCGCCGGCAACCCGGCGGCGCCTCCCAGGTCAGCCAGGTCAGCCAGACCGCCGACGCCGCGTGGGCCTCGCGTGCGAGCAGCAGCGGGGCGAGCCATGCGAGGACGCGCATCACCGGCGAGTCTGCCCGAACTCGCCGCTTGCGAAGCACCCGCGTGAACGATAACAATGCGCGCGACCGTGGGTCGCCGCGCCCCGGTCGCGCCTCCGCGAATGGACCCCATGAACGCCGCCTCTGTTGCCCACGACACCAACCCCCAGGAGATCGCCGGCGTCATGCTGCGCCGTCAGCAGACGGTGCTGTGCTCGGAGAGCGAAAGCCCACCCGGTCGTGCGCGTCGACGACACCTGATGACGAACACCGGATACCGAGAGCATTTCACGTCGCTGCGGATCGTCCGCCAGCACCCGAATCTATGCTCGGTGTACCACGTGCGGCGGCAGTCCGCATCGGTGGTGGCACAGGTGCAGCGCCTCTTCGAGGAATATACATACCGCGCCCGCGCCGGGCAGGCTGCGCTGGACTTCATCGCCGAGGTCTTCGGCTTCGACCAAAATATGGCCCTCGCCGACGGCTACCGGGTGGTGGCGGTGGGGGAGCCAGACACGGCGCTGTACGATCTCTGGCGCTACGACTACGACCAGGGGCTGGTATTCGAGGCGGGCACGACCACACTCACCGGCGTGGTGTACTCCACGCCGGAGTTTATCGTTGCCCCCGGCGTCGCCGACCGCCACGGCCAGGTCGCCGCTTTGGCCGCCGCCCTCAATGACGCTAAAACCGTGGACGCCCCCGGCCTCGACCCGGACGCGCCCCTGCTCCTCGAGCGCGATGCCCAGCGCAAGAGCTGGCTCGTGGGCTTCACGGAGCCCGACGCCGTGCCCACCACCCCCGCCGGCTGGGACGAGCTGCTGGGCGGCAATTATCTCCACCTGCGGGAAGATTTCGTGCGCCGCCACGGGCGGCATTTCGGCCCCGAAGCCCGGCAGCTCCGGTGGACCCGCGCATCGTTGTCAGAGGCCTACATCCGCAAATTCGCCGTCACCGACGAAGATTGGCACCGCGTCTCGTTCGGCCAGACGCTGTCGGAGGAGTTCATCCGCGAGTTCGCCGGCCGGGTGAGGTGGCAGTCCATCTCGGGTCATCAGCGGGTATCGGAGGCGTTCATACGCGAGTTTCAGGACCGATTGTCCTGGAGCAGCGTGTCGATGTCGCAGCGGCTCTCGGAGGGGTTCATCCGCGAGTTCGCCGACCGGCTCGACTGGTGTTACGTCGCGCGGCACCAGCAATTGTCGGAGGCCTTCATCGCGGAATTCGCCGGTCGGATCGCTTTCCGCGACCTCGACCCCGAGCATCCTCGCTCCGAGGCCTTCTACCGCGCCCACCAGCGACAGCTCGACTGGGGCCGCATCAGCCAGCAGGCCACGCTGTCGGAGGCGTTTATCCGCGACTTTGCCGACCAGGTCGAGTGGGCGAAGATATCGGAGTACCAGCAGCTTTCGACCGCTTTCGTGGAGGAGTTCGCGGCGCGGATCATTTGGTCGATGTTCTCCCGCAACAAGAACTTGACAGACGAGCAGATCCGACATTTCAAGGATCGGCTCGAATGGTCGGAGCTGCTGACCTACCCATTTGGCCGAACGTTGACCGAGGCGCTGATCCGCGAGCACGAAGCCTACATCCCGGCGCACGCCTGGCAGCGCCTGTTCGCCCGAGGCTGGTTTGGCGCCGAGTACCGCGCCGAGGTCAAGGCGCGCGGGTTGGTGGCAGATTGCGAGTGATGAGCGGTGGCGCCTGAGCGAGGCCGGTGCATCATCTTTCGGAGCTGCCGGCGCGCCCCCGCGTCCCTGTCCGCAGCATCCGCGATCCCTCACGAACGGGTACGAGAAATGTCCCGCGCGCGTTGGCGGGCGGGCTGCTCATTTGATAATTTACTCGTCATGATGATGACCTCGAATTCTCGCGTGCTGATGATCATGACGCTGCTGGTCGGCTGCGCGCCCAAGGAGGCGCACATGGATCCGACGACCGTCGGGGAGTCGACCTCGACCGGCGCAGACACCCCGACCGACACCCCGACCGGCGATTCGACGGCCGCGACGGAGTCGACCTCGACCGGCGCAGACACCACCGACACCCCGACCGGCGATTCGACGGTCGGCGAGACGGGCGAGCAAACATGCGAGCCCGAGCCGCTGACGGAGGTCGCGTGCGAGCCGCGCGGCGCGACGCAGGCCTCGTGGGTGTTTAGCGTCGAGAAAGGATTCGAGGACGGGTTCGAGTTGCCGTTCGACGCGATGTGCGGCGTCGAGAGCGTCGAGGACGACGGCCTGCTCCAGACGATCGGGCTCCTGTGTGGCGACGATGCCAGGGTGCTCTCGCTGTCCTCAAAGGCTCCACACGTGCCGGCCCAGGTCCAGGTCGGCGACATGGTCCATATGCAGCAGGAGGCGGTCTTTAGCCTCGAGATACCGAATCTGTGGTTCGCCCTGCGCGCTGCCGACGAGCGGCTGCTAGTCGCCGGTCTCAAGCGCGCGATCCTGCCGCGGCCCGAGCCGCTGCAGATCGCTCCGCTGTCCTTCGAGCTGATGGCGACCGACTGTGAGGCCTTCGAGGAGCAAGCCTGCTGGGTCGGGCAGCGCAGCGCCCTCGCGGTCACCACGGACGGCATGACCTCGGTCGTGTTCGACGGCAACACCGCCAGCCTCGGCCTGCAAGACCGCTTCCAGATCCTGGTCGGCGACTCGACGCGCCTGCTGTGCCAGAGCGCGGAGTGTGCATTCACGGCGGAGCCGTGGGGGACGAGCGCTCTGGTCGTATGGGTGCAGGAGGGCTGACGCCGGATCGTTCGAGCACGACGGCC
>JAYUXQ010001078.1:0-7493 GCA_043752905.1 Nannocystis sp.
GCTGCCGGCGTCGGGGGGCGCCTGCACGGCGCTCCCCGCTGCACCGGCGGGCGCGCCGGCCTGGACACCGGCGGCGATGTCGTCGGGGTGCATCCAGCCCTTGGGGGGCGCGGCGGCCTGCATGCGCTCGGGCTTGGAGAGCACGAGCTCACGCGCGACTGTCAAGGGCACGTGGCGCTGCTTGATCTCGGCGCCGCTCGAGTCCTTGAAGGTCGACTCGCCCGCGGTGCGGGTCGCGGACTCCATGCCCTTGCGGTACTCCGCGAGGACCTGCGACGACTCATTGCCGCGCTCGGTCATGATGTCGCGCTGTTGATTATTGAACAGCTGCACGCAGGTGACCAGCGAGAGCAGCGTCAGGGCGCCGAGGCCCCAGACGATGTTGAACAGCTCCTTGGTCGGCGGGATGTCCATCTCGTGGCCGGCGCCGCCGTGGCTGATGCCGTGGGCCGGCTCGTTGCCGTCGCCATCGTCACTGTGGCCACTGTGGCCGTCGCGCTGACCTTGGTGCCCGGTATTGTGGTCGTTCATGGCAGGTCCTCCAGGTCTCTCTAGAAATTCTCGAACTTGATGGACTCGATGATGCGCGGGTCCCTGATCGGGACGAGCGCCTTGCGGCCGAGGGCCCAGCCGAACGCAGCCAGAAACACGCCGATCATGCCGAGGAGGGTCAGCGCGTCCAGGGCGCCGATGTGCAGGGTCATGTGGTGGTCACCCGACTCGAGCGCATGGTGATGCGCCAGGACCGGCTGGATCAGCCAGAACATGTCGATGAACTCCATGATCAGGATCCAGCTGGCCGCGATGAAGAGGGTCACGCTGTTGCGCTTGACCGACCGGGGCAGCAGGAAGAAGAACGGGATGAAGAAGCGGCCGAGGCACAGCGCGAGGGTCACGGCGAAGAAGTCGCCGGAGATGCGGTAGGCGAACCATATCGTCTCCTCGGGGATGTTCGCGTACCAGATCAGGAAGTACTGGCTAAACCCGATGTACGCGTAGAACACCGTGAAGCCGAACAGGAACTTGCCGAGGTCGTGGTAGTGCTCGTCGGTGACGACGCCCTGGAGATAGCCGGACTTGCGCAGCAAGATCGACACCAGGGTCAGGAACGCGTGGATCGTCAGGCAGGTGCCGGCGAAGTAGTAGACGCCGAACATCGTCGAGAACCAGTGCGGGTCGAGCGACATCAGGAAGTCGAACGCGGCGAAGGTCAGCGACAGCGCGAAGAACAGCAGCGCAGGGGCGGCGAAGCTACGCGCGCGGTCGGCGTTGCGGGCGGCCTTGACCTCGTCGTCGTCGCCGCTGGTCGACCAGATGTAGAACGTCACCGACAGCGCGGTCCAGATCAAGAAGTACACGCCTACGCGGATGCGAAAGAAGCCCTCGTTGAGGTAGCTCGCCTTGGCGGTCAGCATGACGTCGGCCGCGACGGCCTCGGTGTCGGTCCAGTGGTAGAGGTCGTGCATGCCGCCGAACACGATCGGCAGGCCGAGCAGGCACATGAACGGCAGGGTGATCGCCGCGTTCTCGGCCAGACGACGCACGGCGATCGACCAGCCGGCCCTGACGAGGTGCTGGACGATGCAGAAGAACAGGCCGCCGAGGCCGATCGCCAGGACGCTGTAGAACGCGGTCAGGTAGGCGTACCAGAAGGCGTGCTCGTGGCCGGCCTTCATGGCGAACGCGCCGCCGAGGCCGCCGGCCGCCAGCACGAGGCCGATGACCGGGAGGAAGCGCCAGGCCGAGCCCTTCGCCAGGTGGACCTGCGCGGGGGCGATCGTCACGGTGTCGTTGTGCGAGCTCATGGCTTACTTGCCCTCGATGGGGGTACGGGCGACCTGTAGCGTGCGGACCCAGGCGGCGATCGCCCAGCGGTCCTCGACCGGGATCTGGGCGGCGTACGGGAGCATCGTGCCCTTGCCGTTGGTGATCACGTCGTAAAAGTACGCGAGCGGCATGGCGCGCAGGCGGGGGTCGTGGAGGTTGGCCGGGGCGACCTTGAAGCCGCCGCCGCGCAAGGTGGCGATGCCGTGGCCGCCGCCGGTGTAGTCGTGGCAGGGCTGACAGTAGATGTCATAGCGCTGCTGCCCGCGGTCGATAAGCTTGGGCCCGAGTTGTAGGCTCGCGGGGAGGCGGTCGAACAGGCGACCGTCCGCGCCGCGGCCGCGGTGCAGCTCATCATCGTCCTTGAGGAAACCGACGGCGACGGTGCCGGGGACCGGCGAGCGACCCGCGCGGCCCTTGCAGCCGTGGTTGAGCGCGGCGGCGCAGTCGACGGGCTGGAAGAAGGGGTTCTCCTCCTGGGCGTCGAAGCGGGCCTGGAAGTCCATGTTGTGGACCAGGTGGACCGGGGGGAGGTCGGAGCGGTTGCCCTGGCAACCCGTCGCTGCGAGAGCGAAGGTGGTTGCGACGGCGACCGGGAGGACCAGGGCGAGAGCGTTGAAGCGGGGCATCTTAGTCCTCGACCTCCTCGACGTGCGCGGCGCCGGTATCCTCGAGCAGCCTGCGGGTGCGCTCGAGGTCGTACTTGGGGTCCCGGGCCTCGATCGCGATAAAGAACTTGTCGTCGCTAAAGCGCAGGAAGCGCTCGGAATTGAACAGCGAGTGGTACCACATGGGCAGGCGGTTGAGGCCCAGCATGCCGAACACCGCGCCGAACGCTGCGAGCAGCACGCCGAGCTCGAAGGTGACGGGCACGAAGGCCTGCCAGCTGAAGTAGGGCTTGCCGGCGATGATGATCGGGTAGTCGACCGTCGAGGTCCACCACTGCAGCAGGAGCGCAGAGGAGGCGCCGGTCATGCCCATGACGAACACGATCCACGGCAAGATGGAGGGGCGAAGGCCCATCGCCTTGTCGAGGTTGTGCACCGCGAAGGGCGTGTGCGAATCCCAGGCGGAGTAGCCCGCGTCACGGACGGTCTCACAGGCGTGGTAGACCGCGGCCGCAGAGTCGTACTCTGCCAGCAACCCGTAGATCTTCTTCTTATTGGGTTTGCTCATGGCTCAGTGCTCCTTCGCCTGCTCGTGGCCCGGGCCGTTGTCATCGCCAGGATGATGGTAGTGGGGGTCGGCGATCGCCATCACGCTCTTGACCTCGGCGATGGCGATGGTCGGCAGGTAGCGGACGAAGATGCAGAACAGGGTGAAGAACAGGCCGAAGCTGCCGACCAGGGTCGCCACGTCCCACACGGTCGGGGAGTAGTAGCCCCAGCTGGACGGCAGGAAGTCGTGGTGGAGCGAGGTCACCGTGATGACGAAACGCTCGAACCACATGCCGATGTTGACGAAGATGGAGAGGATGAACAGCGCGATCGGGCTGCGGCGGATGTTCTTGAACCAGATGAACTGCGGCGTGATGACGTTGCAGCTGACCATGGTCCAGTAGGCCCACCAGTAGTCGCCGAAGGCGCGATTGGCGAACGCGTAGGACTCGTAGGGGTTCCCCGAGTACCAGGCGATGAAGAACTCCATCGCGTAGGCGTAGCCGACCATCGTACCGGTCAGCAGGATGATCTTCGCCATGTTCTCGAGGTGCTTGATCGTGATCAGGTGCTCAAGGCGAAACCAGGAGCGCAGGGGCACGAGCAGGGTCAAGACCATTGCGAAGCCGGAGAAGATGGCGCCGGCGACGAAGTAGGGCGGGAAGATGGTGGTGTGCCAGCCCGGGAGCTGCGACACGGCGAAGTCGAAGGACACGATCGTGTGCACGGAGAGCACCAGCGGCGTCGCCAGGCCCGCGAGGATCATGTAGGCCTTCTCGTAGTGCAGCCAGTGGCGGGTGGACCCGCGCCAGCCGAGGGCGAACAGGCCGTAGGCGAAGCGGCGCATCGGCGTCTTGGCGCGGTCGCGCATGGTCGCCAGGTCGGGGATCAGGCCGACGTACCAGAACAGCAGGGAGACCGTGAAGTAGGTCGAGACGGCGAACACGTCCCACAGCAGCGGGCTGCGGAAGTTCGGCCACATGTTCATCTGGTTGGGGATGGGCAGCGGCCAGTAGATGAACCAGGGACGGCCGGTGTGGACGAGCGGGAACAGCAGGGCGCAGATGACCGCGAAGATGGTCATCGCCTCCGAGGCGCGGTTGATCGAGGTGCGCCACTTCTGGCGGAACAGGAACAGGACCGCGGAGATCAGGGTGCCGGCGTGGCCGATACCGACCCAGAACACGAAGTTGACGATCGCCCAGCCCCACGCGACGGGGTTGTTGAGGCCCCAGATGCCGGTACCCATCCAGAACAGGTACGCGAGGGCGATGCCCAGCACGCCGAGCATGGACAAGGAGAGCAGGAAGGCGATCCACCAGCGGCTGTTGGGCGCCTCGATGGGGTTCGCCACGGCCTCGGTGATGTCATGGAAGGTGCGTGCCTCCTCGACCAGCGGCTTGCGGCCGATGATCGGGTCGAGGGCGTCTGTGTCGATGGCGCGCAGCCCGGGAGGGCTGGAAGGGTGCAGCCCGGGAGGGCTGGAAGGTTGCAGCCCGGGAGGGGAGTGAGTGTGACCAGCGGTTGCCATGGCGGTTTACACGAGCTCCGGATTGGGGTTGCGGACCCGCGCGAGGTAGGTCGTGCGCGGGCGGGTGTTGAGGTCGGTGAGGACGCCGTAGCTGCGGCCGTTCTGCTTGACCTGCGAGACCTTGGTGGTCGGGTCGGCGACATCGCCGAAAGTGATCGCCGCGCTCGGGCACACCTGCTGGCAGGCGGTGACGATGACGCCGTCCTTGACGGTGTCCTCACCGGCCGTGTGGGCCTGGATCTTGGCCTCCTGGATGCGCTGGACGCAGTACGAGCACTTCTCGATGACGCCGCGGAAGCGAACGGTGACGTTCGGGTTCTTCTGCATGCGGGCCATCTCGTTGTCGTTGACCGGGTCCTTGTTGTAGTTGAAGAAGTTGAAGCGCCGGACCTTATACGGGCAGTTGTTGGCGCAGTACCGCGTGCCGATGCAGCGGTTGTAGGCCATGTCGTTGAGGCCCTCGGGGCTGTGGGCGGTCGCGTTGACCGGGCACACGTTCTCGCAGGGGGCCGTCTCGCAGTGCTGGCACAACATCGGCTGAACGACGGCCTCCGGGGCCTCCTTGGGGCCGGTGTAGTAGCGGTCGAGGCGGATCCAGTGCATCTCGCGGCCGTTGGCGACCTGCGAGCGACCGACCACCGGGATGTTGTTCTCGGCCTGGCAGGCGACGGTGCACGCGGTACAGCCGGTACACTTGTTGAGGTCGATCGCCATGCCCCACTGCTGGGCGCCGATCAGGGCCGGGGGGCCGAGGTCGGGGTGGGTATTGTGGTCCCACAGCGAGCGGAGGTTCTCCTTGGCGATCAGGTCGCCCTTCTGGGAGAAGTTCGGCTCTTTTTTAAAGCCCTCGACGGTGGTCTGGCGGACGATCGGGCGCTCGGGGTAGCCGCGGCCGGGGTTGAGGCCCTGGCTATCGTCCTTGGTCGACGCCGGGTCGACGCCGGGGTCGAGCGAGCCGTGGTTCTGGGTCGAGTAGACCATCCGCCGGGTGCCCTGCTTCGCCACCTCGGCGCCCGCGACGATCCATGGGTTCGGACCGGCTTGCAGGCCGTAGACGTCGACGCCGGAGTCCTTGCTGACGGCGCCGATGTTGCGGCGGCCGTAGCCGAGCGGCAGCGAGATGGTGTCGTCGGCCTGGCCTGGCGCGATCCACACGGGGATGATGACCTCGCGGCCGCCGACGGCGATGCGGAGGTTGTCGCAGTTCTCGACGGCGAGCTTGCGGGCGGTCTCGATGCTGACGTAGGCAGCGTTGTCCCACGTCAGCTTGGTCAGCGGATGCGGGTTCTCTTGCAGCCAGCCGTTGTTGGCGTGGCGGCCGTCGGCGATCTTCGGGTCGAGGTGGAAGTCGAGCTCGTAGCCGGTCCCCGATGAACCAGCGGCCTCGGCCGAGCCCGCAGCGGTGAGCGCGGTGGTCAGGCCGCCGAGGTCACGCGGGGTCGGCGTGGTGCCGGCGCGCGGGACACCCTGGGCGACGCCGTCGTGCAGCCAGCGACGCCACACGCGATCCGAGTACATCGGGCCGAGGACGGTGCGCCAGTAGCCCTGGACCAGGCTGTAGCCGTCGATCTGGGCGTCGTTGGCGATCCACGCGAGCAGCTCCAGCGAGCTGCGGCCGCCGTGCAGCGGGGCGATCAGCGGCTGGACGATCGAGAGCGTGGAGTCGGCGGCCTCGAGGTCGCCCCAGCTCTCGAGATAGTGCGCGGCCGGCAGGCACCAACTGGCGATCTGGCCGGTCTCGTCGACGTGGTGGCCGAGGTGCAGCAGCACCTTGCCCTTGAGCGCCTCGGCGAGGCCGAGCTCGCCGGCGCCGTCGTAGGCGGGGTTGGTCTCGAGGGTGATCACCTGGGTGATCGAACCATCGCGCAGGCCCGCGGCGAGCGCGGCCATCGGCTCGGTGGCGACCGCGAGGTCGTCGAGGCGCAGGCGCAGCGAGTTGGCGCCGTTGCCGAGGGCGTAGTTGAGGAGGAAGCCGAGCGCGTGGACCCACGCGGGCTGGCGCTCGCCGACGACGATCACGTTCGGGCGCCGGGCCTTGCGGGCGGCGGTCAGGTCCGCGGCGAGCACGGTGACGAACTTGTCCTGCTCCGGCGTGAGGGTCGCCTTGGGCAGAGCGCCGCGCACCTGGTCGCCGCCGGGGGGCAGGCGGACATCCTTCTCGGCGAACAGGCGATCGGCGAGCGCGGACAGCAGGCCGCCGACCTCGCCGCCGCGGACGCGCAGGCGGTTGTCGGCCTGGGCGCCGGTGACGGTGAGGTGCGGCTCGAGCACGTAGAGCCGGCTCATCTCGGGGGCGTCGGCCGGGCTGGTGATCGCGCGGCCATCGGCGTACTCGCGTTGCAGGCGGACGTGGTCGAACTCGGTGCCGAGGAAGTCGGCGTCGAACGAGGCGATCAGCTTGACGCCCGCGAGGTGGTAGGTCGGGCGGGCGCCGGGGCCGGCGATCATCTCGGCGCCGGCGACGGCGTTGTTGGCCGCGGCGGGGTCGTCGACGATGATGCGCGCCTTGGGCCACTTCTCCTGGAAGCCGCGCAGGGTGTCGCGGTAGGTCGGCGAGAGCACGGTCGGGACGACGAGCGCCACGCCGGCGCCCTGCGCGTTACGCAGCTCCTTCAGGGTCGCGCCGAGCTCCTCGGTGACGGTGTCCCAGTCGCTGGCGGTGTGCTTGCCGTCGGCGCCGAGGCGATGCGGGACGCGGCAGCGGTCCGGGTCGTAGAGCGACAGCACGGAGGCCTGGGCCCACATATCGGTCGCGCCGTTGGAGTTGCTGTGCCGCGGGTTACCCTCGATCTTGGTCGGGCGGCCGTCCTGCGACTCGACCAGCAGGCCGAGGACCGAGTGACCGACCTGGTAGGCGGTCGCGTAGTACATCGCCTGGCCGGGGATCATGTCCTCGGGGCGCTTGGAGAAGGGGAGGATGTTCTCGACCGGCTTGCGGATGCAGCCGGTGGTCGTCAGGCCCGCGAGGGCCGTCGAGGCGC
>JAYUXQ010001079.1:0-7476 GCA_043752905.1 Nannocystis sp.
ATCTTTGTCTATCAGGACGTTCGCGGCGCCTTCATGTCGGGGGGAGAGTTCCTCGACGTGCGCCCACACAGGCCCCAAAAGACCGGCCCGAAGGACATCGACGAGTCGAGCGACACCTTCGACACGATCGCCTGGCTCATCGAGCATCTGCAAGGCCACAACGGTCGGGTCGGCATCTACGGGATCTCGTACCCGGGGTTTTATGCCGCGGCCGGCATGATCGACGCCCACCCGGCACTGTTCGCCGCGAGCCCGCAGGCGCCGATCGCCGACTGGTTCTTCGACGACTTCCATCATCACGGCGCATTTTTTCTGCCGCACAGCTTCAACTTCTACGCCGGCTTCGGCCAGCCGCGGCCGGCCCCGAAGACCACGTGGAACAAGGGCTTCGTGCACGGCACGCCCGACGGCTACCAGTTCTTCCTCGACGTTGGCCCTGTCAAGAACCTCGACGCGAGGCACCTCGAGGGCAAGGTCGCGTTCTGGAAGGACCTGACGAGCCACCCCGACTACGACGAGTTCTGGCAGGCGAGGAACATCCTCCCGCACCTCAAGAAGGTCGCGCCCGCGGTGCTCACGGTCGGCGGCTGGTTCGACGCCGAGGACCTCTACGGCCCCCTGCACATCTACGAGGCGGTCGAGCGGCAAAACCCGCGCATCACCAACTTGCTGGTGATGGGCCCATGGGGCCACGGCGACTGGTCACGGACCCCCGGCGATCGCATGGGCGACATCGTGTTCGGCAGCCCGACCTCGGAGCACTATCAACAGACGATCGAGCTGCCGTTCTTCGAGCACCACCTCAAGGGCGCCGCCACCCCCGAGCTGGCCGAGGCCAACATGTTCGAGACCGGCGCCAACCGCTGGCGCAGCTTCCCGGCCTGGCCGCCGCCGGCCCGCGCGAAGACGCTGTGGTTCGGCGCCGGCGAGTCGCTGGTCACCACGGCGCCGGCCGACGCCGGCTTCGACGAGTTCATCAGCGACCCGCACAAGCCGGTGCCCTCGACCCAGGACATCCACGTCGGCATGCCCAAGGAGTACATGACCGAGGACCAGCGCTTCGCCGCGCGCCGCCCCGACGTGCTCGTGTATCAGACGCCGCCGCTGACCGAGGACCTCACCATCGCGGGCCCGATCTCGGCCGAGCTGTGGGTCTCGACCACTGGCAGTGATGCCGACTGGATCGTCAAGCTCATCGATGTGCTGCCCTCCGACACACCGGACCCCGAGGGCACGCGCCGCGGCGTGCACCTCGGCGGCTATCAAATGATGGTCCGCAGCGAGGCGTTTCGTGGCCGCTTCCGCGAGGGCTACACCCGGCCCAAACCATTCACACCCGGCCAGCCGACCAGGGTCACTGTCCCTCTGCAAGACGTGCTGCACACCTTCCAGAAGGGCCACCGCGTGATGATCCAGGTCCAGAGCACCTGGTTCCCCTTCGTCGATCGCAATCCCCAGAGCTTTGTCGCCAACATCTTCACGGCCGACGAGAAGGACTTCAAGCGCGCGACCCATCGGGTCCATCGCGCCCGCGCCCGTGCATCGAAGATCGTGCTGCCGACTCTGGCCCCGTGACCGCGGTCGCGGGTCGGCGGGTGTGCGGGCGCGGCTGGAGCCCGCGCGCGCAGCCGGGGTCAGCGACCGAGCTTGAGCGCGCTGGCGAGGCGCCGATACATGCGGCCGGCGCCATTCCAGTAGACCGGGCACAGGTCGTGGTGCTCGCCGGACTTCATCTCGACGACGAAGGTCTCGCGGCCGTCGGGTGGTCGAGTCTCGACGTGGATCGTCCTGATCTCGCGCACCGGCAACGGCACCCGGCGCCCGCGCGCGCGGATCGTCAGGGTGCGGCCGATCAGGTACGGCGTGCGCGGCAGCAAGGCCCGCAGCGCGTTGTTTAGCCACATGAACAGCCAGGCGCAGATCAGGGCGAGCAGCAGGCGGACGATCCACGCCCGGCCCGTGGCCAGCGCGACCCACGAGTCCGGGAGGCGGACCAGCAGGACGATGATGACGACCAGCAGCGCGACGACGGTGACGGCGAGGTCGGTGAGCTTGCCGGTCCAGTCGTCCGGCCTTGCGGTACGAAGCCGGATGAACATGCGCGGCTACTCGGAGAAGACGTCGAGCTGGTAGTGCCCGCCGGCGACGCCGCCCTGATCGACGACCACGTAGTAGGTGCCAGGCACGTCGAAGAACTGCGACACCACGAGGCTGTTGCTGCCGGACTGCGCGGCCGAGGTGCACTGCAGCTCGGTGACGCCACCGCAGCCGCTGCGCACGCTGAGCACCGGCTCGAACGCGGCGTCGGCCTCGACGCGGAAGTCGACGAGGCCCGGGTAGGACACGTTGAGCTGGAACATGTTCTCCGCGCCGGGTCCTCCGCAGGCGCCGTCGACCTGGCCCTGGCGCGGGTTGAAGTCGTTGGACCAGGTGAAGAAGCCGCCGTGCTCCTGGTTGATCGGGCTGGGGTGGATCGGGCATCCGGGGATGCCGGGGTCGCCGTAGCTCAACGCCATGGCGTAGTGGCCATCGGTGCCCGCGGGCGAGTCGACGCTGATCGTGTAGCTGTGACCGACCTCGGCGAAGAAGTGCCACGCACCATCGCCGATCGGCGCGGCGCAGATCGCAGGCAGGGTCCCGGCGTCCTCGCGGCAGCCATCCTTGGTGACCCGCAGGGTCGGCACGAAGTCGGCCTCCGGGATCGAGACCACCACGTCGACATTAAAGGTCGGCGTGACGATGTAGCTGTCCTCGGGGCCGGCGTCGGGTTCGCTGTCGTCGGCGCGGCCGCACCAGCCGCGGACCTTGCCGGGTCCGGCGAGTCGGCCGCGGACGGTGATGTTGGCGAAGGGCAGCACGAACGGTGTGTCGCAGCTACCCTCGCGCTCGTCGACGCCGGTCTCGCCGGCCGTGACCTCACCGCCGCCGCTGTCCTCCTCGTCGGCGTCCGTGCGCAGGCCGCAGGCCGCGAGGCCAAATGCCACGCTGGCGATCAGCGCTGCCTGCCTCATACGGCGCGCGACCGCTGGGGACCGATCCGTTCCAGACTTCACCGGGTCAGCATAGCCTCCGCCGTTTTCTCCGGTCAAATCTTCGCCCGGCGCGCGCCCCCGGGCCTCAGACCAGCCACAGCGACTCGATCTGGAGCTGGATGCGAACCCTGCCCTGCCAGCTCGAGCGCGCCGGGAGGTACAGACAGGCCAGATGGGCGCCAGGGGCCAGGCCCGGGTGTTGCTCGGCCTGACCGAAGGCGATCGCCTGAAACACCAGGCCGGCTTGCCGCAGGACCAGGCTCAGGTGGCGCTCCTTGAGCACGCGAACCCGCTCGATCGTGGCGGACTCACACAGGTAGCGCGGGGGGGCGAAGCCGATGCCGTAGGGACCGAGGCCCTCGAGGCTGGCGATCATCGTCTCGTCGACCGCGGCGAACTCGAGGGCGCCGTCGTGCAGCACGGCGACGTCGCCGGGGCTACGTCCGCCGAGCTGCTGGCCGACCGCGGCGTCGAAGCCCTCGACGAGCGCGGGCACCTGCGCGAGATCCATCGTCAGGCCGGCCGCGGCACGGTGCCCACCGAAGCGGCGCAGCAGCGGCGCGCAGGACCGCAGCGCCGCGAGCACGTCGACCTCGCCGTGCGTGCGCACCGAACCCCGGGCCTCGCCGCGCGCGCGGTCGAAGGCGAGGACCAGCGCAGGCCGGCGATAGCGAGCGACGATGCCGGCCGCGGCGATGCCGACGATGCCGTGCAACCATCGGTCATGACCGACGACGAGGCCGTGACGCGCGTCGGTCCTCGGGTCGGCGGCGAGCAAGGTGAGCGCCTCGCGGACGATCGAGTCCTGACGCTCGCGACGGTGGCTGTTGAAGCCCTCGACGCGCTCGGCCATCGCCCGCGCCTCGGCGACGCTGCTGGCGCGGAGCAAGCTCAGCGAGGGCTCCGCGGGCCCGAGGCGGCCGGGCGCGTTGAGCCGTGGGCCGAGGCGAAACCCGAGGTGGCCCTCGTCGATCGCCTCGTCGATACCGACGCCAGCGTACTCGAGCAGCGCGCGCACGCCGGGCCGGCGGCGCTGGCCGACCACGTGCAGGCCGTGACGCACGAGGATGCGGTTCTCGGCGATCAGCGGGACCATGTCGCAGACGGTGCCGAGCGCGACGAGGTCGAGCCAGGCGCGCGGGTCCGGCAGGGCCACGCCGGTGTCGCGGGCGACGGCGCTGCGCAGCGCTGCGCACAGGTAAAACGCCACGCCAGCGCTGCACAGGCCTTTGAACGGGAAGCCGCAGCCCATCTGATGCGGGTTCAACAGCGCCGCGGCGGGCGGCATGGTCTCGGGGACCTGGTGGTGATCGATGACGATCGTCGGGATGCCGTGGCCGGCGAGCCACGCGAGCGCGTCGTGATCGGATGTGCCGCAGTCGCCGGTCAGCACGATGCGCACGCCGGCCTCGCGCAGCGTCTCGGCCTCGGCCTTCGAGAAGCCGTAGCCGCCCTCGCGCGTCGCCACGCGGGCGACGACCTCGATACCCATCGCCTCGAGGTAGGTCGTGAGGATCGTCGTGGTGGTGACACCGTCGACGTCATAATCGCCGAACACGCCGACGCGCCAGTGACCGCGCCAGGCGTCACGCAGGAGCTCGATCGCGGCCTCGAAGCCGGCCATGCCGGTCGGCGGGCGCAGGTCGGCGAGGCGCGGGCGCAGGAACCTCTCCTGCTCCTCGATCGTCTCGACGCCGCGGCCGAGCAGGAGCCGGACCGCGTGCTCACCGACGTCGAGGCGCTGCGCGTGCTCGCGCACCCGCGAGGGCTGTTGCAGGTCCCCGCCGCGCAGGGCCAGCCGCGGCGCCGCGCTGTCACCCGGCTCGCCCGGGACCTCGCTGCGCTCGCTCTGCGCCGCGGCGACGCCCGCCCGGGCCGAGCGACCCGCGAGCACCGCCGAGGCGCGCGCGGCAGCCCCCTGCGGCGGCTCCTCGGCGAGCCACCCGGCGGGGGCGCGGCTGAGCGGTGGCCGGGGGCTCATCGTACCTGCGCGTCAGCGAGAAGACCGGCGGACCCGTCTCACGAGGGACGCTGCCGGCGACGGCGGCGGCTGGCCTTGCCCTCACCATCGTTGTCGCCGTCGGGGCTGGTGGTGTCCCTGTCCTCGTCGGTCAGGGGACCGGCGGCGGGGTCACCGGAGGCGACCGCGTTGAGCAGGCCGTCGGCGCGCATCTGGGCCGCCTTGGCGGCCATCTCCTCGACGCGCATGTCGCCGACGACGCGTCCGGTTGTCTCATCGACCTCGAGGTTGGCGGGCGACCCGAGCAGTGTGCCGGTGCCCTCGCCGGGCGCGGCGTTTTCGGCGAGGCCCTCGAGGTGACCGAGGCCGCCGTAGAAGCGCTTGTTGACCCACAGGAACACGGGGGCCGCGATGAACAGCGACGAGTAGGTGCCGATGACGATGCCGATGAACAGTGCGAACGCGAAGTCCTTGATCGCGCCGACGCCGAGCACCCACGTGGCGATGACGACGAGCAGCGTGGTGCCCGAGGTGAGGATCGTGCGGCTGAGGGTCTCGTTGAGCGCCGTCTCGGTGCTGTCGATGATGTCCTCATCGCGGTTGAGCGCGGTGCGCTCGCGGATGCGGTCGAACACGACGATCGTGTCGTTGATCGAGTAGCCGATGATCGTCAGCAGCGCGGCGATCGTCTGGAGGTTGAACTCTTTCCAGGTGATAGCGAAGGCGCCGATCGTGATCGCGGCGTCGTGCGCGAGGGCGATGATGCCGCCGGGTGCGAAGCGCAGGTCGAAGCGCAGCATCACGTAGAGGAAGATAAAGCCGATCGCGTACAGCAGCGACTTGATGCCGTCGTTCTTGAGCTGGCTGCCGACCTTGGCGCCGACCGTCTCCGACGAGACGATGTCGACGACGGCTCCGTCGCCAAAGGCCTTGTCGAGGTCGTCCTCGATCTTCGCGCCGATGCCGATCAGGCTCAGCTCGACCGGGAACTCGCCCATTTTACCGGTGCCCTTGTCGACCTTGCCCTCGCAGCCAGCCTGGTCCAGCAGCGCCTCGAGCTCGCTGTAGATCGGCTGCGAGTCGAACAGCATGAACATCTTGCTGGCGCCGTCGGCATAGGAGAAGCGCTTGAGCTTGGCCTTGGGGTAGGCCTCGAGCGCGGCCTTGCAGGCGTCGCCCTGGGCCTTGTCGATGCTGGCGACGTCCTTGACGTGGATCAGCACCTGGCCCTCGGCGTCCGGCACGGTGACGGCGGATACGCCCTCGTAGCCGGCGCCCTCGAGCGCCTCGCGGACGTCCTGGATCGGGATGTTCTTGTCCGGCGCGAGCGCGACGCGGATCGACGATCCGCCCGCGAAGTCGATGCCGAAGTTGAGCGCCGAGCCGTGGACGCTGTAGTTGTAGATCATCGCGCCGACCGAGCCGAGCAGCAGCAGGATCGACCCGAAGATGAAATACTTCGCGGCGCGGATGAACGGGAACTTGGTCCCCGGTGGAATGATCTCGAAGAACTTCATGGGATGGGGTCCCGGGGGTGCGCTCAGATCGACACGCGGTCGAAGCCGCGGCGGTTGGCCTGGAAGTCGAAGAACAGGCGGGTGCAAAAGACCGCCGTGAACACCGAGGTGGTGATGCCGATCAGCAGCGTGATCGCAAACCCGCGGATCGGGCCGGAGCCGTACTGCCAGAGCACGATGCCGGCGATCGCAGTGGTGAGCTGCGAGTCGAGGATCGTCGTGAAGGCGCGGTCGTAACCGGCCTCGATCGCCGCGCGGGCGGTGTAACCGTCGCGCAGCAGCTCGCGGATGCGCTCGTAGATGATGACGTTGGCGTCGACCGCCATGCCGAGCGTTAGCACGATGCCGGCGATGCCGGGCAGCGTCAGGGTCGCCTGGAAGAAGGCCATCGCCGCGAGCATCAGCAGCACGTTGAGGACCAGCGCGAACACCGAGATCACGCCAGCGATGCGGTAGTAGATACCCATGAACAGGACGACCGCGGTGAGGCCGAACACGAAGGCCCAAAAGCCGCTCTCGACGGCCTCCTTGCCGAGGTCGGCGCCGACGCGGATCTCGAACTCCTTGACCATGCGGGCCGGGAGGCTGCCGCTCTTGAGCACCTTGACCAGGTCGTTGGCGGCCTCGCGGACCGACTGACCGGGGGTCTGGCCCATCGTGATGCGGACGTTGCCGCCGGGGATGCGGTCGTTGAAGACGGGGTCCGACATGACCTCGTCGTCGAGCATGATCGCCATCTTGCGACCGATGTTCTCGCCCGACATCGCCTCGAAGCGGTCGGCGCCGATGCGGTCGAGCTTGAGGTTGACCTCGGGCGTGCCGGTCTGCTGGTCGAAGCCGACGTTGGCGGTCACGATGCTCTCGCCGGTGACCTCCGCGCGCGACTTGACGACGTAGGTGCGCCAGATGGCCTCGGGCCCGGCCCCGCGGCGAGTCACGATCGGCTGCACGCCGTACGCGATCATGT
>JAYUXQ010001080.1:0-7475 GCA_043752905.1 Nannocystis sp.
GGCCCTCATGGGGCCTCGTCGTTGAGTGACGCGAGCGGCCCGATCATTACAAACCGCCGCACCGCGATCTCGCGTCCCCAGGCGGCCGCCGCGCTGCCGAGAACTTCTCCGAGAACCTTTCGGGGCGCCCGCTGTCTTGAGAACCGTTCGCCCTGCGCGCCACCGGCCGCGGGCCAGAGAGGGTCATCGTCATGCATCGTTTTCTACTGGCAGCGCCGTTCGCCGTGCTCGCCTTCGCGGCGCCCGTGTCCGTCAGCCACGCCGCGACCGTCGAGGAGTGTCTTCAGGTCGTGCCCGAGGCTGCGGCCGCCGGCATGTCCTTGCAACTGCACAACACCTGCGACTTCGACGTGCAGTGCGAGCTGCGCTGGCGCGTCCGCTGCGACGGCGACGTGGCCGACGCAGCGCCTCGCACCAACAACGTCGCGCTGCGCCTGATGTCCGCCGCCCAGAAGATGCTGTTCGCCTCCGGCGAGGCCTGTGGCGACAAGGTCTGGGAGATCACCGACGAGGCGTGGAGCTGCAAGCAGGTCCAGTGAAGCTGCGCACGTGCCCGCGCCTGCCACCCCTGCTAAGTTCGCCGCGTGTCCGACCCCGACCTCGAGACGGTGCTCGCCTACCACGAGCGCAGCAAGCACCGCCCGGGCCGCTACGCCGCCTCGCTCGGCTACCTCGACTGGGCCACCCAGCCCAATCCGTTTCGCACATATGACGGTGCGACCACCGTCGCGCTGCCGCGCCGGCTCCCCGAGCCCGGACCACGTTTCGCCGAGCTGTTCACGCTCGCGGCGATCGCCGCGGCGCCACTCGACCTCGCGTTGATCGACGGCCTGCTGCTGCATAGCTTCGCGCTCTCGGCGTGGAAGCAGCAGGGCGACGCACGCTGGTCCCTGCGCGTCAACCCATCGAGCGGCAACCTGCACCCGACCGAGGCCTACCTGCTCGCGCCTGCGATCGCCGGCCTCGGGGACGCTCCCGGCCTGCATCACTACAGCCCGCTGCTGCACGGCCTCGAGCGTCGCCGGGACCTCTCGCCCCTGCTGTGGTCCGCGCTCACGGCCGGCCTGCCGCAGCCGTGCCTGCTCGTCGGGCTCGCCACGATCGCCTGGCGTGAGGCGTGGAAGTACGGCGAGCGGGGGTTTCGCTACTGCCAGCACGACCTCGGCCACGCGATCGCTGCGCTCGACATCGCGGCCGCGATGGTCGGCTGGCGCGCGCTCGAGCTGCCGCGACCCGACGACGCCGAGCTGGCGACCCTCCTCGGCCTCGGTCATGACAGCGGCCCCGAGCCCGAGGTCCCGGAGGCGCTGCTCGTGCTCGTGCCCACCTCGGTCGATGTCGCCGCGATCCGCGGGTGGACGATCTCCGCGGACGCGCTCGCGGCCCTCGCCCGACTTCCGCTGCATGGCGCCGCGAACCGCCTCAGCGTGGCCCACCAGCCCTGGCCCGTGATCGACGAGGTCACCCGCGCGACCCGCCGCAGCGCCACCTCGATCCCGGACCCGCGCGCCCCCGCACGACCGCATGTCATCACGGAGCGCGAGACCCCGCCGGCCTCGACCGTGATCCGCGGCCGTCGCAGCGCGGTCGCCATGGACGGTCGCACCGGCATCACGCGTGCTGGCTTTTACGACATGTTACAAAAGACAGCCCACGACGCTTCACCGTTACGCGCGCTGGCCGGCCCCGCGCGCATCGACCTGGCGATCTTCGTGCATCGCGTGGCGGACCTCGATCCCGGGCTCTACCTGCTGCGCCGCGACGAGGCCCGCCGCGAGCGCTGGCGGCTCGCTAGTGATCCCGAGTTCATGTGGACGCGCCCCGAGGGGTGCCCGGAGGACCTCGACCTCTCGCTGCTACGCGTCGGCGACGGGCGCCAGCTCGCCGCTGCGATCTCGTGCGGCCAGGCGATCGCGGGGGACGGCTGCTTCGCGCTGGCGATGCTCGCCGACATGCGCGCGCTGGACGGCGCGCCGGGGCTGTATCGCCGGCTGTACTGGGAGGCCGGCGCGATCGGGCAGATCCTCTATCTCGAGGCAGAGGCGCTCGGCGTCGCCGCGACCGGCATCGGCTGTTTTTTCGACGACCGCATGCACGCGCTGCTCGGCCTGCGTGACGGCGAGTTCCAGAGCCTCTACCACTTCACCGTCGGCGGCCGCGTCGACGACACGCGTCTGCGCACCCTCGACCCCTACGAGCACCTCGATCACTGACCACTTCTTCTGCGAGCGCAGGCTGTCCTGATCGACCGCTTTACATGGCGATCTGCACCCGGTCGCGCGTGACGTCCACTGAGGTATCGGTTACAACTTGCGCCGGACCTCACGCATGGCAAAGACACCGGCGCACATCGACGCGCTCTCGGGCTTCTGGACCCGCGAGTTCGCTTACTATCTCCACGAGCACCGTCACCCGCTCAACCGCGTCACGCACATGTTCGGGGTGCCACTGTTGCTGGTCACCGGCGTGATTGGTTTGTGGCAACACAACTGGCCACTGTTCATCGGCGGTCAGGTGGTCGGCTGGGCGTTTCAGCTTGCGGGACACCGCATCGAGGGCAACCGCCCGGCGCTGCTCAAGCGGCCGATCTCCTTCTTGATGGGTCCTCTGATGGTCCTGGTCGAGGCCGCCGAGTCTCTCGGCCTGCACTTCGGCTTCGCGCGCCGGGCCCGCGAGGCGCTGGGGCTGTAAGAGGGGGCGAGATTGTGGTGTAAGGTGGCGAGCATGCCCGGGCACGTCCTCCGCCTCCGCTCCTGCCTCGTTCCGGTCTTCACGACCGTGTTGGTCGCGGCCTCGGTTGTGGGGCCGACCGGGCCAGCGCGCGCGGACGAGGGCCAGTGGATGCCCTCGCAGATCGCCGAGCTCGATCAGCAGCGCCTGCGCGAGATGGGGCTCGAGCTGACGCCCGAGCAGCTATGGGGCGCCGAGGCGGGTCCCAATGGCGGGCTGATGCGCGCCGCGGTCAACCTGAGCGGCTGCTCGGCCGCGTTCATCTCGGCGGACGGCCTGGTCGCCACCAACCATCACTGCGCCTACGGTGCGATCCAGGCCAACAGCAGCGTCGAGCACGACTACCTCAAGGACGGCTTCCTCGCGCGCAGCAGGGATCAGGAGCTGCACGGCAAGGACCTCAATGTGCGGGTGCTCGAGCGCATCGACGACGTCACCGCCGAGGTCAAGGCCGCCGCCGACGCGGCGAGCGACGACCGCGGTCGGGCCCAGGCGATCGAGCGCACGCGCAAGCAATTGATCGAGGCCTGCGAGAAGTCGGGCCCGAGCCTGCGCTGCGATGTCACCAGTTTTTACAGCGGCAGCGTGTACCAGCGCTTCACGTACCGCGAGCTGCGCGACGTCCGGCTGGTCTACGCGCCGCCCGCTGCGGTCGGTGAGTTCGGCGGCGAGGTCGACAATTGGATGTGGCCACGGCACACCGGCGACTTCACGCTGCTGCGCGTGTACGCCGGGGCCGACAACGCGCCCGCCGAGCACGCCGCGGGCAACGTGCCTTATAAGCCCCAACAGTGGCTCAAGCCGGCGCACGACGGGGTCGCGGCCGGCGACTTCGTGGCGGTGCTCGGCTATCCGGGTCTGACGCAGCGTTACTTGCCGGTCGTCGAGGCCGAGCGTCACGTCGAGCAGGTGTTCCCGGCGCGCATCGATCTCTACGGCGAGTGGATCTCGATCTACGAGGAGCTCGGCGGGCGCGACGCCGCGGTCGGGATCAAGGTCGCCGCGAGCAAGAAGCAGCTCGCCAACCGCCACAAGAACGCCCAGGGCATGATCGCCGGGATGCGGGCGATGAAGCTGGTCGAGCGCCGGCGGGCCGAGGAGGCGCAGCTGGAGGCCTGGGCGGCGCAGCCCGGCAACCCCGGCTTTGGCGACGTCTTGCCCGAGATCCGCGCCATCTCTCTCGACCGCCGCGAGGCGTTCCCCGCCGAGTTCCTGCTCGAGAATCTGAGTCACGCGGGCAACCTGCTCCCAACCGCGATTGACCTGGTCCGGCGCGCACGTGAGGCCAAAAAGCCGGACCTCGAGCGCCTCGCCGGCTACATGGACCGCGACGCCAAGCGCCTGCGCGACCGCCTCGAGCGGCGCCTGCGGGACTATGACAGCGAGGTCGACGTGCAGGTGCTCGCGGCGCTGCTGGTCCGCGTCGCGGCGCTCCCCGAGAGATCAGGCATCCCGGCGCTCGCGTCGTTGACCGCCGGGACCACCGGCAAGCGCGACGCCTTCGTGCTCGCCGCGCGCACGTTGATCTCCGCGAGCAAGCTCGCCGATAAGGAGGCCACGCTCGCGTTGCTGGCCGCGGACGAGGAGACGCTGGCCCGCAGCGAGGACCCATTGCTGGTCCTCGCGCGCGAGCTGGTCCCGGGGCTCGAGGCCCTCGACGCGCGCAACGAGGCCCGCACCGGCCGCGGTTTCAAGGTCGGCCCGCGCTACTTCACGATGCTGCGCACGCTCCGTAAGGGCCCGGTATACCCGGACGCCAACGGGACGCTGCGCTTCTCGTACGCGAAGATAGAGGGCTACAGCCCGCGCGAGGCCTTGATCGCCGCGCCGCAGACGACCCTCGCGGGCCAGATGGCCAAGGTCACCGGCGAGACGCCCTTCGACATGCCGGCGCGGATCGTCGACATCGCCGGGGCGGCCGCGCAGACCTACTGGTCCGACCCGGTCCTCGGCGACTTGCCGATCAACTTCCTCGCCAATGGCGACACCACCGGCGGCAACTCGGGCAGCCCGGTGATCAACGGGCGCGGCGAGCTGGTCGGCCTCAACTTCGATCGCGTGTGGGAGAACATCGCCGGCGACTTCGGCTACAACCCCGCGCGCTCGCGCAACGTCATCGTCGACCTGCGGTACTTGTTGTGGCTGCTCGACCGGGCCGAGGACGCCGGGGACCTGCTCGCCGAGCTCGGCATGACGCAGTACCGCGGCGCCGCGGCGCGCCCGGCTGTCCCCAAGGACACTGTCCCCGGGGACAGGTCGGCCGCCAAGCCCGGCGCCGCGGAGGACCGCCGCGATCGCAGCGCCTGCGGGTGCAGCGGCGGCGAGGCGGCAGGGTGGGGCGCGCTGGTCTTCATGGTGCTCCCGCTGCTGCGCCGGAGGCGGCGCGCATGACCGTGCGGGGGGCGGTCGAGACCTACCTGGCCTGGTTGCAGTGGCGGCTCGGCCACGCGCTGGCCGACGACCTCATGACCCCCGACCAGGCGGTCGCGTGGCACGAGCTGTGCCGACAACTTCGCCTCGACCCTGAACCACTCCCGGAGGACGCCGACGAGGCGACGCTGGCGAAGTCCGGCGCGGTGCTCGACACCTGGCTGGAGGACCCCGACAGCCGCGGCCTGTGGCTGATCGGCCCGGCGCGCACGGGCGTCTGCACACTGCTGCACGACCTCGTGCTCGGCCTGTGCGGCCCCAACCGGGCCCGCCCGCGCGGGCGCACGCGGATCCCGATCCCGCTGCTGATCTGCGGCAACGCGACCCGCGTGTCGATCTGCATGCTGGGATTGACGGGGCCATGGCACGAGCTGACCGCCGAGCAGGCGATCGATCGCTGGTGGTCGGCGGTCGAGCTCGATCTGCGGCGACACGTCGACCGCACCTGGCGGGCTGCACCGCTGCGTGGCGTCGGTATCGAGCCGCTGGTGATCCTCGGCGGCGTCGACGAGCTGCGCGAGCCGGCCGCGCAGCAGACCGTGCTCGAGTGGGCCCGCGCGCTCGCCACCGCCGGCGTCCCGATCGTCACCAGCAGTCGCGACGCCGAGCTGCCCGAGCTCGACGCGCTGTGCGAGCCGGACGCCGCGAACGCTGCTCCCGCGCTGCGCCGCGTGCACGTGCTCCCGCTCGCGCGCCCGCCGATCGACCGCTTCCTCGCCAGCTGGGCCCGCCTCGAAGGCGCCTTCAGCCGCGTCGCGCCCGAGCGCCTCAGGGCCGAGATGGCGGTGAGGCCAGCGCTGAGCCAGCTGGCCCGCCGCCCCGCCGAGCTGGCGATCCTCACCGTGTTGTCCGCGGGCGCCGAGGCGTTGCCGGAGACCGTCGCCGAGCTGCATGGCACGCTGCTCGGCGCGCTCGACCTTGGCCAGCCCGCGCACCGCCAGCTGCTCGCGCGCGTGGTCGCCGACCCCGACAGCGCGCTCGACATGCCGACTCGCCGCGCCTGGCTCGCGGCGTTGGTGGCGGTCGCGGTCGCCTGCGATCACGTCGACCTCGGCGAGGCGCTCGGCCGCGACGTGCGGCTCGGACCCACCGGTAGCGCCCTGCTCCTCTCCGCGACGCGCGCGTGGGCGGAGGGCGGCTGTCCCTTGCGACCTGTCCTCGCGGACAGCCCCGTGCGGGTCCCGCGGGCCCGCTGCAGCGACGGCCACGACGACGAGATGGCGCGCCTGATCTGGCTTGGCCACCACGCGGGGTGGTGGGGCCCCGAGGCGATCTTCGTGCTGCGACGGGCCGTGCCGGCGCGCGAGCGCCTGGTCGACCAGCGACCCTCCGCCCTGCGCCCGCGGCCCCTGCTGCTCGCCCTCGCGGCCCTCGACGCCGCCTGGGGCCCGTGCGTCGCCCCGCTGCTGCGCGCCCTGCCGCTCGGGCTGTTGCTCGCCGAGGGCGGCACGCTCGGCCCGGTCACCGCGTCGGCGCTGTACACCGACAACCCGCCGAATGAGCTTCGGCCGCTGCGCGAGCTGTTTCATCGCTTCCTCGAGCTGGAGCTCGCGCTCGTCAGCCTCGCCGCCGACGACACCACCTTGCAGGCGATCGTCATGGAGATGGCCGCGTCGCGTGACCTCGACCTCGACGGCGCGCTCGACCTCGTGCTCGCGCACGAGGGCGTCGGTCCCCGGCGTCCGCGGACCCCCGGCGCGCGCGAGGACCCGAGCGAGCGCGGCGCCTACCTCGACCTCGCGCTCAACCTCGCCGCCCGCCTGACCCCGTGTGGCGCCCCGGCCCTCGTCGCCGACCTCGAGCGCGCCCGCGACGCTGCGATCCACTACAGCGACACGTTCACTGGCGTGCTGCGGACGCGGCTCGAGCAGCTCGCCGGCTTTCTCATCGTCCTGCTCGTCTACGCGATCGACCGCCGCCTGCTGCACCCCGCACGCTCGACCCTGCGCCGCTCCGAGGTGCTCGCCATGCAGCAGATGCTCGGCTCGCCCGAGCGGGTCGCCGCTGGCTTCACGGGCGAGCGTCGGGCCGAGGTCACCGACGACTGGCGGTGGGTCATGCGCCAGCCGTGGGCCCCGCATCGCATCGCCGGCCACCTGCTCGCGCGCATGCCCGAGACCCTCGAGCTCGGCCCGGACGTCGTGCTCCCGCGCTGCCACGCGTGGCTACGAGCCTGGCTCGCCGAGGCCGACGTCGCCGCGTAACAGATCCCCCGCGCGGATCCGCCACGCGTGCGTGACGGGCCACCGTCGGTTCGCTGTATATGCGTCGTTCGCAACGAAGGGACGCGGAGGCCAGGGAAAGCGAGGCAAAGC
>JAYUXQ010001081.1:0-7472 GCA_043752905.1 Nannocystis sp.
ATGCAGGCCTGGCCCCGTCGCAGCGTGCTCCTGCACACCTGGATCGCGGCGCTGCTCGCCGGCTTCGTCGCCGTGATCGCCATGCTCTCGGGCGCGGCGCCGTGGGTCGCCATGATCGGCCCCGTTGTCGGCCTCGGCTGGCGTCGCGCCGCCCTGACCCCGTATCGCCGGCGTCGGGCGGTCGTCGCCGCCGCGTTCCCGGCGGCCTGGCGGGCGATCCTCGAGGAGCGCGTCGCGTTTTATCGGCGCATCACGCCCGAGGGCAAGGCCCGCTTCGAGGCCGACGTGGCGATCTTCCTCGCCGAGCAGCGCATGGCCGGCCCGCAGAACTCACCTGTCCCCGAGGACATCCGCGTCCTGATCGCCGCCGCCGCGGCGATGCTCGGGCACGGTCGACCCGACTGGGAGTGGCCGACCCACCGCGACATCATCGTCCACCTGACCAACTTCAATGCGGACTACGAGCCCGGCGAGCACCACGACATCGCCGGCATGGTCCACGCCCAGGGCCCGATGCTGCTGTCGCGCAAGCAGGTCCGCTTCGGCTTCAAAAAATCCGACGGTACCAACGTCGCGGTGCACGAGCTCGCCCACGTGCTCGACCTCGCCGACGGTTACTCGGACGGTAACCCCTCGTTCTGGAGCTCGGTGCCGGGCTGGGGTGCTCTCGTGAAGTCGCGGCTCACGAAGGTGCGAAAGGGCGGGCGCGAGGCCCCGCTGCGCGCCTATGCCGGCACCAACGAGGCCGAGCTGTTCGCCGTCGCGGTCGAGGCCTTCTTCGAGACCCCGGACAAGCTCCGCGCCCGCGACCCGGCGCTGTTCACTGCGCTGTCTGCGGTGTTCAACCTCGATCCGGCCACGGGGGCGCCGTGCGAGCCGATCGACGGGGCGTGACGCGGACAGCGTCGGCGCATGCCCGGGCCGCTCGCGCTTGCTTGCACATGTGGCTGACTGGCTTACGCTTGCGGCCGCAGGAGGACCCGCAGATGACCACCGACAACCGGCAGATGCCCACCGTCACGGATCTCATGACCCGCACCGTGCACACGGTGAGCCCGGACACCTCGATCACGGAGGCCGTCGGCACGCTGATCTCGAAGGGCTGCTCGGGCGCCCCCGTCGTCGACGCCGAGGGGCACGTCATCGGCGTGCTGACCAGCGAGGGGTGCATGCGGGCGCTGGCGGGTGCCGCCTTCAACGGCGAGCACGCCGGCCGCGTCTCCGATCACATGTCGCGCGAGTTCGTGATCGCCGAGCCGACCTCGGACCTGTTCCACGTCGTCTCGCTGCTCAGCAACGACGGCGGCCGCCGTGTGCTGATCGTCGCCGACCACAAGCTGCAAGGCATGGTCACCCACACCGACGCGATCAAGGCCCTGGATGCGTTCCGCAAGGCTCGCGAGCAGGCCGGCGACGGCGTCAACATCGAGACCGTCGCGGCCGGCTGGTCGGCGCTGACCCAGCAGTGAGCTGTCCTTCGGGACAGGCGAATCACATCCTCGCACCGCCTCGTCACGGCGAGGTGGATGGTGCGACGAGCAGAGCGCGCGCGAGCAGCTCACCGAGGTCGGCGAAGAAGGGCACGCTGACGTCGGCGTAGGCATAGTTGTCGTCGCCGACGATGCCGTCGCGGTCGGCGTAGATCGCGGCGGTGACGAAGAAGGCCCGCCCGCTGCGCGTGTCCTTGATGAAGGCGTTCTCGACGTGGAACCCGTAGGCCTTGCCGGCCTTGTTGATGTACTGGACCTGCGCGGCCGGCAGCACCCGGGCGATGCCGGGCAGCAGCGGCTTGAAGCGATCGATCGACTGCGCAGGGTCGGTGAAGCGGGGGTTTGTCGACGCGTGCGGGTCGGCCTGCATCGCCGCGAGTAAAAATTCGCGGTGATCCGGGTCGAGGCCGAGGTCGACCCCGGCGAGGGTCGGGGCGACGAGCGCCACGGTGAGCCGCTGGAGGGCGCACACGGGCGCGGCGTTGCGGTCGGCGAAGTCCATCGGTCCGGGCTTACGGCCGCCGCCCGGGCCGATGTGGGCATGGCCGACCGCGACCCCCGGGTCGGTGATCGAAGCGGTGAGGTCGCTGTCACGGGCGGCACGCTCGACGAGCGCGCGACCGGGTCGCAGCTGCATGCGCGGCGTTCGGCGGCGCATGGACGGGAGCTCGCTCGTCGAGAGCCGGTGCTCAACGTGCACGTCGTGAAAGCCGAGGCGCTGGAGGTCCTCGTTGAGCGCACGGTGGCCGACGAAGTCGTACAGGCGATTGAAGGCGCGGTTGTCGGACACGATCTGCATCTTGCGGATCTCATGGCCGACGGTGACCGTGCCACCGCCGAGGTTGCTGCGGTCGCGGGTGATCGTGCAACGACGCGCGCTCGACGTGCACAGCGCCAGGGGGGTGTCGAGGTCGACGGGTGGCGCCTCGATCGCCGCCAGGGCGCGCATCGCCGCGACCGCGACGAAGGTCTTGATCGCGCTCGCCGGGTACACGTATTGCGCGCCGACGCGGTAGCCGTGAGGGACCAGGCGCTGGCGACCGTCGGCCTCGACGACGAGCTCGGCGACGAGGATCTGCAGGCGGTGGGCCTCCGGGTCGCGCAGCAACGCCGAGAAGCTGCCGGCCTCGCGCATGCGGGTCGCGAGCCAGCCGTCGTCTTCGGCCCCGGCGCAGGGGCCCGCGGCGGCGAGGCCGAGCAGCACGGCCAGCAGCGCGCTCACGGTCGGGCGATCTCCGGGAGGCGTCGGGTCGGCGGCGGCAGAGCCTCGACGACCGACACGCCGGGGACCTCGGTCATGCGCTTGCGGGCCAGCATCTTGCCGGCCGAGATGACCCGGCTGTGACCCATCCACGCTGCGAAGGTCGGGCCCGACTGGGAGGCGTAGTGATACTGCTCGCCCTCGATGAAGCCGTGCACGCGCCAGCCGAGCGTGCGTAGCACCAGGCTGCCGTCGCCGAGCCCCAGACCGAGGATGTTGCGGCGAAAGCTCGGCCCGTAGTCGAAGTACTGCTCGGTGTTCGAGAGGTAGAGGACCTTGAGGGGCACGTCGGCGGCGCGCAGGGCCGCGGCGACGTCGACCAGGGTCGCGTCGCCGGTGAGGTCGCCGCGGACCGCGATGACGCGACCGTCTCGCCACAGCGCGCGCAGGTGGTCATACTGCGCCTGGTCGTCGAGGTATGTGGCGATGCCGCGGACGGCGTGGCTCCTGAGGGTCCTGCGCAGACGGGCGTGCACGCTGGTGCGTGCGACCCGTTGCGCCCGCAGGACGCCGGCATGCACGTCGGGGTCGGGGTACGCGACGAGGATGCGGTCGGCGAGGGTGGTCGCGCCGGTCCTGGTCCACAGCGCGAGGAACTCGCCCGGGGTCGCCGAGCTCTCGAAGGCGACCCGGTAGGCCTGGTGCAGCTCGACGACCGCCGCGTCGAAGTCGACCAGCAGCAGCAGCTCGCTGCGAGCCCAGCCGGCGAGCAGATAGTTCTGGTCGGTGCCGACGCCGAGATAGGCGCCACCGATCCCCTGCAGCTGCGCGTGCCAGACGAAGTGCGAGTGCTCGTTGGAGATCCAGTAGTGCGAGTCGTGAATGAGGCCCGCCGGCGCGGGGTCGCTGCGGATCGCCGCGAACTGGGCGGGCAGGGCCTCCGGCACCGGACCGACGACGGGCGCGGTGGCAGTGGGCGCGGTGGCAGTGGGCGCGGTGGCAGTGGGCGCGGTGGCAGTGGGCTCGGGTCGCGCGGCCGGGGTCGCAAGCGCGGGCGCCGGGCTCGGGCTCGGGCGCTCGATGTCATGCAGCGCTGTCGATGCGCTGCAGGCGACGCCCACCAGCGCGAGACTCAGGAGCCACGGATGACCGGACGACGCGCGCATCGGCATGCCAGCGTATCACCGTCTGCCGCTCGGAGGCGCGCCGCCTGCCTGGCATGCAGGTGGCGTCGACATCGGGACCGTCGCGGACGGCGCGTGCGCTGACCTGTCCGTCAGGACAGCTCCGAAAGACCCGCCCGCCGCAGCGCGGCCCGGGCCAGCGCCTCGAGCACGGGGGCGTCGGTCCCGATCGCCCCGGGGCTGAGGCGCAGCGAGAGGGTAGGGAACTGCTGTTGCACGCTGTTCACCAGCGCGGGCACGTCGCGCTTGATGTGCCGGCCGCCGGGCGACAAAAACAGCGGGATCACGGCGACGCGCAGCAGCCCCGCCGCGGCCAGCTCGGCGGCGATCTCGGCGAGCCCGCGTCCGTGCTCGAGGGTCGCGGTGCGCACCGGGGTGCCGGGCGCATGCGTCCGCATCAGCGCAGCGGTCGCGTCGACCGGCACCATCCAGTCGGGGTCGGGGCTGCCGTGGGCCAGCAGCACGATCGCGTCGGGGAACAGCGCGCTCATGGCTTGGCCGCCCGGAGCTCCACCGCGAGGATCGCCTCGTGGTCGCGCAGGCGCTGCAGCAGCGCCGGGCTCGGCTCCTGCTCGAAGGTGATCGTCGCGCAGCCGGCCTCGCCCCCGGCGAAGATGATGTTCTGCATGCCCTGCACGTTGACCTGCTCCTCGCGCAGCGCCGACAGCACGCCCGCGAGCACGCCGACGCGATCGAGGTGACGCACGACCAGGCTAAAGCGCGCCGAGCGGTCCGCGAGGTTGACGCTGTGGTGCACGACGCCATGCGCGACGTAGTCGTGCACGATCCGCAGGACCTCCTCGGCGATCGCCGACTCGGCCTGCTCCGTCGACGCGCCGATGTGCGGCGTCGCATAGACATCCGGTAGCGCCGCGGCGATGCCGTGATAGCTCGCCTTGCTCTCGGCCGGCTCGCCCTCGAAGACGTCGAGCCCCGCGCGAAGATTGCCCGCGCGGACCGCCTCGGCCAGCGCAGTGTCGTCGACCACGCCGCCGCGCGCCGTGTGCAGCAAGATGCTCCCCGGGCGCATCCACCCGAGCTGCTCCGCGCCGATCAGGTGGTGCGTCGACTTGTTGTAGGGCACGTGCACGCTGACGACGTCGCTGGAGCGCAGCAGCGCCTCGAGCGAGGCGACCAGCGTGACGCCGAACGCCTCGGTGACCTCCGCGGCCAGCGGAAACGGCTCGAAGGTCTGCAGCTTCATGCCGAAGGCCCGCGCGCGCACGGCGACCTCGCGGGCGATGATCCCGAAGCCGACCAGGCCGAACGTCTGCCCCTTGATGCCGCGGGCCTTGCCATACTTGGCCTTGTTCCACACGCCCTGGCGCAGCTCGAGCGTCGCGTCGACGATCCGCCGGTCGAGCGCGAGCAGCAGCGCCATCGTCAGCTCGGCGACCGCGATCGCGTTCTTGCCGGGGCAGTTCGCCACGAAGATCCCGCGCGAGCTGGCCGCCTTGAGGTCGATCGTGTTGACGCCCGCGCCGGCCCGGATCACAAGCGAGAGGTTGGGCGTCGCGTGCATCGCCGCGGCGTTCACCACCGTCGAGCGCACCACCAGGATGTCGGCGTGGGTCTCCGCGAGCGCGGCCGGGAGGTCGGCCTCGGCGAGGTCGGGGCGGTACACGACCTCGCCCGCGCGGGCCAGGATCTCACGACCCTGGGTCGGGAACTTGTCAGCGATCAGCACCAGCATGCGCGCCAGAGATATCACAGCCGCGCCGGCCGCTGCGCCCCCGGCTTCGCGTCGCCGCTCGGGGGCGGCGGGCCGCGCGTCCCTACCTGATCCGCCGTCGTCGATCTGGCGGCGCCAGCGAGATCCCGCTATGTCTGTGCCGGTGAGCACGACCGCATGGCGCCTCGGATCTTCGCTCGCCGTGTGCCTCGCGCTCGGCTGCCAGGCTGGCACCGGCGAGCGGCCTGCGCCCGCGAGCCCGGCCCCGCCCGCCAGCGCCGGCGAGCCCGCGGTCGCGGCCGAGCCCGTCCCGCCCTCGACCGGTGTGCCCTCGAACGTGGTGGCCGCGGTCACCCCAA
Organism: Nannocystis sp.; assembly: GCA_043752905.1. Lineage (GTDB taxonomy): Bacteria > Myxococcota_A > Polyangia > Nannocystales > Nannocystaceae > Nannocystis. The sequence goes on from JAYUXQ010001081.1 coordinate 5,907, forward strand.
CGCCCGCGGCGATGCCAGGACCCGCCGACGCCGGCGCCTGCCCCGAGCGCGATGACCCGGCGTTCGGCGTGCTGATCTCCCCGCAAAAGCCCGCGGTCGGCCAGCCGATGCAGATCCTCGCGGCGACCCTCGACGGCGAGGCGCCGATCGCCCTGCGCATCGACGCCGGCCCGCGCGTGCGCGAGGGCGAGGCGGCTGTCCCCGCGGACATGTCCTTTCGGCCAGGTGTTCCGGCGGCCGTCGTCGCCCGCCTGACCCCCGCGGAGGCCGGCGAGTTCACGGTGGTCGTCGGTCGCGGCGGGGTCGGCCACGCCTGCCTGCGCGTCAAGGTCCGCGCCCAGCCGACGCGCGAGTCCCCGCCCGCTGCCCCGGGCAACCAGGCCTGGCCGAGCGTGCGCGCCTGGGACGCGGGCGAGGAGGCGCTGTACGCCGCGTGGGTGCGCGAGCTGTTCCACGCCGAGCTCGGCGCCGACCTTGCGACCACCTCGCTCGACAAGATCACCGCCGACCCGAAGCACAACCTGCTGCACGGCGCGCTCGGCTGGGACGAGGACGACAGGCACCCCGCCGGCCTGGCGATGCGCCCCGACTGCGCCGACACCCCGTACTTCCTGCGTGCCTACTACGCGTGGAAGCGCGGGCTGCCGTTCGCGTTTCGCAGCTGCTCGCGCGGCAGCCCCGGCAAGGCCCCGCGCTGCGGTGAGCCGGTCGCCAACACCGCCGCGCAGGACAGCACCGGCCCCCAGCCGGGCCAACTCGGCGCGGTCCAGTATTTCATGCGCCGCACGCTCGCGTGGGGCGTGCACACCGGCAACGGCCGCGTCGCGTTGACCGACGAGCGCAGCGACCTCTATCCGGTCCGCCTCGATCGCCGCGCCCTGCGTCCCGGCACCGTCTACGCCGATCCCTACGGCCACATCCTCGTGCTCGTCGAGCTGTTCGACGGCGGCGGCGGCCGACCCGGGGTGCTCTACGCGATCGACGGCCAGCCGGACGGCAGCATCACGCGCAAGCGCTTCTGGGAGGGCAATTTTTTGTGGAACCCGGACCCCGGCCTCGGCGGATCCGGCTTTAAAAACTTTCGCCCGGTCGTCGTCAAGAACGGTGCCGCGGCGCAGGCGACGGACGCCGAGATCCTCGCCGACCCGGCCTACGCCGACCTCTCGGCGGACCCCTCCCGGCTGTCCGGCCCCGCTTTCTACGACGCGATGGAGCGCATCGTCACGCCCGGCACCCGTGACGCGCTCATCGCCCAGGAGGAGGCCGTCGCCGCCCTGTTCGAGCAGGCCCGCGTGCGCGTCACCTCGGTCGCCAACGGCGACGACTTCTTCAAGAAGAACCCCGGCGCGACCGTGCCGATGCCCGACGGCTTCAAGGTGTTCGAGACCACGGGAGCATGGGAGTCGTACTCGACCCCGGCCCGTGACCTGCGCCTGCTGATCGCGATGGACGTGGTGCGCGGCTTCTCCGACAAGGTGCGCAGGCAACCGGCGGTGTTCGGCGTCCCCGAGGGCCAGCCGGCCGCCCTCGACGCGTTGCTCGCCCGCCTCGAGCAAGCACGCACGC
>JAYUXQ010001082.1:0-7472 GCA_043752905.1 Nannocystis sp.
GATACCTTTCCGGGCGCGGCGCCCAAGGACGACCCGGACGCCTGCATGAAGGACAGCGATGGCGACGACCGCGGCGACATGAACCCGCCCGGCGGCGTCATGCCGGGCAGCGACTGCGACGACGGCCTCGGCTCGGCGTGGGCCTCGTGTGGGTCGTGCATGGACGCGGACGGCGACGGCGCGTTCGTCGGCTGCGACGAATATCCGCCGGAGGCCCCGACGGCGGACTGCGACGACGGCGAACCGAACACCTTCCCGGGGGCCGCGCCGAACGACGACGCGGTGGCCTGCATGACCGACGCGGACGGCGACGACTGGGGCGACGACAAGCCGTCGGATCCCGCGGCGATCCCCGGTACCGACTGCGATGACGCGAGCGCCACCACCTTCCCGGGCGCCGCGCCGAGCGATGACGCGAACGCGTGCATGAACGACGACGACGACGACGATCACGGCGACGCGAACCCGGGCGCGCCGGGCGTGACGCCGGGCAGCGACTGCTTCGATACCAACGCGGATCTCAACCCCGGCGCCACTGCCCTGATCACCGCGCCGATCAACTCCGGCGAGATCACGGAGATCGACCCCGCGACCGGGTCGACGATGCAGCTCGCGTCCGTCGATGTCAGTGGGATCGTGCCGTGGATCCCCACGAGCGTCGCGGTCCATCCGATCGACGGCTCGATCTACGTGGCCCTCGCGTTCACGGATCGCCTGGCCACCATGAACTACTGCGGCGCCGGCACGCCGACCCTGATGCCGGGGGCCCACAAGAAGAACATCTGTGGCATCGACTTCGACCGTGACGGCAACCTGTACGGTATCGACGGTCAGGTCGACCAGCTGCTGACGTTCCAGCCGGACGGGTCGCTCGGGCCCGGCGGAGCCAAGAGCCTCACCTATACCGGCAAGACGCTTAACGTCGCCGACTGCGGCATGGCCTACGACTGTCATCAGGACCGCCTGCTGGTCTCGGACTCCGGCTCCGCCTCGATCTACAGCGTGAACGTCGAGGACGCCGTGCTGGACCGGCTCGTGGCGCTCGCGGGCGAGCAGCTCGGCAGCGGGCTCGCCTACGACCCGACGACCCGACGCGTCCTCTCGTGCGACCAGACCTCGTTCTACTCGATCGCGATCGACGGCAGCGGCGACTTCACGCAGCTCCCGGATCTCGACGTCCCGGCGGACGACCTGGACTTCGGCCCCGACTGCGAATAGCCGCCCCGTGCCCTCACACCTCAGCCCCAGATCGACGAACCACGCCATGAACACCAAGGCCATCACACCCACGCTGACCGCATGCCTCACGCTCGCGCTCGCGTCCGCGGTCCACGCCCAGGTGGCCGCACCCGTCACGGTGGGAACCGCGACCGCGACGAACCCCGGCCCCACCGCGGCCGCCACGCCGGTAGCGACCACGCCGGTAGCGACGGGGGCTCCCGAATCGCAGAAGCCCCAGACCCCGTGGATCAAGCGATATCGGCCGGTCGCCCGCTCCTGGGAGCTCGGTATCTACGCAGGTGCGTTCATCCCGTCGGCGCGCCACGAGTTCTACGAGCCCGACCTCGACATCCCCGGCCTCGGGCACCAAAAGCTCGCGCGCGCCGGCTTCGATGTCGGATTGCGGGCCGGGTACTATCCACTGAGCTTCATCGGCGTCGAGCTCGAGGGCGGCGTCATTCCGACCCGGGCGGCCGACGGCAAGCCGGCGACCGTCTATACCTTTCGCCCGGTCGTGCTGGCCCAGCTGCCGTACCGGATCGCGCCCTTCGTGCGCGCCGGCTTCGGCCTGGTCGGCATCTCGGCGGACACGCTCGGCAAGGACATCGACCCCTCGTTCAACATCGGCGCCGGCGTGAAGTTCTACGTCAACAGGCGCATCGCGCTGCGGTTGGAGGTCGTCGACAACGTGGCCACCTCGTTCGGGATCGGCAACGACCGGTCCAACAATATGGAAGTCCTGCTCGGGCTGTCGCTGCGGCTCGGCAAACGCCCGCCCGCGCCCACGCCCGCGCCCGCGCCGCTGCTCGACAGCGACGGCGACGGCCTCTACGACCCGGGCCAGGCCACCCCGCCCGACACCGTCGACGCCTGCCCGCAGCAGCCGGGCCCGCGCGAGACCCGTGGCTGTCCGCTGGTGGACACCGACCGCGATACCCTCTACGACCCGGGCCAGCCGGTCGCGGCGACCGAGATCGACGCGTGCCCGCTCGAGCCGGGCCCGCGGCCGCTGCAGGGCTGCCCCGACCGCGACGGCGACACCTTCATCGACACCTTCGACAAGTGTCCCGATGTCGCCGGCGTCGCCCCGGACGGCTGCCCCCCGGCGGACCGCGACAAGGACATGATCCTCGACCGCGACGACCGCTGCCCGGTCGACCCGGAGACGCGCAACAGCTACCAGGACGAGGACGGCTGCCCCGACGCCGTGCCACAGGCGGTCGCCCGCTTCACTGGCGTCATCAAGGGCATCTTCTTCGACGTCGACAAGGACACGATCAAGCCCTCGTCGTACGTGACGCTACGCAACGCGGTCAGGGTCCTCGGCGACTTTCCGGCGGTCAAGGTCGAGATCAGCGGCCACACCGACAGCGACGGTAGCCGCGAGCACAACACGGACCTCTCGCGGCGACGCGCCGAGAGCGTCAAGCAATTCCTGGTGGACGCGGGCATCGACCCTGGCCGCCTGACCACCCGCGGCGCCGGGCCCGACCAGCCGATCGCCGAGAACCGGACGGCCAGGGGCAAGGCCCAGAACCGACGCATCGAATTCAAGCTGATCCACTGAGTGCATGAATTGGAGGAGGAAGAGTATGACCACACTTTTCAACGTGATCGTGAAGACAGAGGGCAAGAACGCCGATGCGGACCGGTCCTATACGGTGCATCTGGATCCGCAGAAGTCGCTGAAAGAGGCGCGGGCCCTGCTTCAGGGCGACCTGCAGGTGACCGGCCGCTGGAGCTTCTTCGCCAGCGGCGCGGAAATGACCCCGAGCGCGGAGGCGGTTCAGACCGTCGACGCGCTCATCAAGTCCAGCAAAGAGGCTCGCATCGTGCTCCACCGGGTCCGGCCGGCCTCGGAGCGGACCCCCGCGGAGCTCGCCGAGCTCAGGAAGGTGGAGCAGGACGACGAGGACCGGGCGGAGGCGCGGCGCGACAGGGAGGAGGCGAAGCTGCGTGCGCACGCGCAGCGGGCGATGGACTCCCTCACCGAGCTGCAAAAGGGCATGACCGGCCCAGGAGCGCCGCTCCTCGACCCCAACAGCGTCCAGGTGGTTTTCAAGGAGTTCCAGAAGGCGACGTTGATGTCGGCCCACGGCGGCAAGACCGGCGAGTCGCTGCGTGACCTCGACTTGAAGACGATCGAGCGGGTGGTCCGCTCGCTCGGCCTGCCACGCACGACCAGCCGCGCGCCCGAGGACGGCACCTTCATGGTCAACGAGATCGTGGCCCGGCTGCGGCCGGAGGCCGGGGCGAGCGTGGACGACCCGTCCTGCGAGCCCGTGACCACGATCGCCAGCAAGTACGTCGTCGCCGTCAACGAGATCGAGACCCGGGTCGAGTCGTTCCAGGAGGAGTGGGAGAAGAAGGCCGCCGAGTCCGGCTTCACGCAGATCGCAGCCTCGATGAAGGTCGCGTACAAGAGCCCGGCCTTCAAGGTCGCCGCGGCCGCCAAGCTCGATCAAACCAGCAGGAACGAGTCGAGCGCCGCGCACCGCGACGAGGTCATCTATATCGTCGGTATTCAGGAGGTGCGCAAGGCCCGGGTCCACGTGCCCCCCGAGATGATCGTGCTCGACCGGCTGGTCGAGCAGCAGTTCATCGAGGCGAGCACGCAGGGCGCCGAGGCGCTCAAGCCTCTGTTCGATCACCACGGCTACTTCGTCATCACCGAGTACACCCTTGGCGGCAAGCTCTATACCTCCGAGAAGGAGACTCGCACCGGGTCGAGCACCGCCGCGGCCAGTAACTTCGAGCGGCAGTTCGGGGCGGCGCTCGACGCCTCGGCCACGTTCAAAGGGAGCGTGGAGGCGGTGGGCTCGTACGCCACCGTTCAGCAGGCGAACGCCAGCGGCTCCGCCACGAGGCAGTCTTCCAACTTTCACCTCTCGGCCAAGGGCGGGAGCGTGACCGACCGCAATAATCCCACGTTGTGGACCGAGTCGCTCGCGCCCCTCAACTGGGAGGTCATCTCGTATGGCCGCCTGGTGCCGATCTACGAGTTCCTGCAGGACCGCGAGGTGCGCGAGCGCTGCCGCACCGCTGTGCAGGCGCTCGCCAGGGCCAGCCAGGACGCGGAGCTCGCCGAGCGAGCGGGGCTCGAACGGTCGACGCTCGAGCACTGGGCGGTATACAGTCGCGGCGTCGACGAGCAATGGAGAGCAGATTGGAGGCGGCCGCCGGCGATCGACACCAGCAACCGTCACTTCAGGGATCACGGCTTTGCAGCTCACTGCGCGTGGGTCGAGGTCCCGGCGGGCACGTACTTCTCGGGCGCCAGGCTCTACGCCCATGACGACTTCCTGAAGATCGCGCTTTTCGTGACCGACAGTACCGGCAAGAAGGATCGGGAGATCAAGAACCCCGAGTGCTCGAGTTCCCTCCCCCACAGGCTCGACAGCGGCGATGCGTACGTCGATACGACGAAGCTATTCATCCCGCCGGGCCGGAGGATCACGGCGATGCGCCTGGCGCAGCTCGTGCAGCCGAGCAACCGAATCGGGCTCGAGCTCAAGTTGGCGGATCTCGACGGCAACAACGAGTCCTTGTTGTTGCACCACGGCAATAACAATGAGTATATGGTGTGCGACGGCAGTAGCCGCGACATTCGGCCGACCTACACGCCGACCATGGTTCCCGACGGTCACATGGTCGCGGGCATCCGCCTCGCCGATATCGCCGACGACCATACCATGGGCTTCGAGATCGCCGTCTTGCCGGTGAGCTGACCGGGGTACGCAGACCTCCTGGGTATATCGTTATCGATATACCCATCGCGGGTCGTCACGAGTCTTTCATTTCCTCGAACACGGCATCATGCCATCGCGCGGGGCGGCTCCCCGAACACGAGACCAGGAGATCACCATGCCCGAGAAGGTTCCGAACAGCGCGCGTCCCGACGAAGCCAACCATTCCACCACCACCACCACGGCCCCGGACCCGGCCAAGACGCCCACCAAGCAGGCGGACAAGCCTGCGGCCGACCACGGTCAGCCCGCGAGCGGCCGCGGGGACCGGTCCGACGATGCGGTCGGCCCGGCCAAGCAGCCCACGTCCGCGCCGCCCCCGGCCCCCCAAAAGGGCCCCTCCACGACCCCGGTCACGGACAAGGGCGTCCCTGGCAGCGCCACGAGCAAGGCGGCAGGCAAGCCCTGAGCCGCGAACGTGGCCGTCGGGGATGCATTATCCGCGACGGCCTCCATCGATCTCGACGCGACCGACGACCCGGTCCACGGCGCGCGCGGGCGTGGTGCCCTCGTCGTCGCCGCGGAAAGCGGCGACGCCCGGGGTCAGAGGTCTCGATCGTACGTGATATCCCCCTCCGGGCTGGCGATGATCAACTGATCTCCGGAGACCTCCCAATCGCCGTCGAGCTCGTCGTCCCAGATGTCGCCCTCGTCATCCACGACCTCGATCGGTGCCTCGTTGAGCGACTCGTCGAGGCATCCCCAGGTCTCGAGCGAGATCGACGTCCACTCGGCGCTCAACGTGACGGCCCCGTCATCCGACCAGGCGCCAGTCAGGCGATAGTCGACAGTGCAACCAGAGTCGGGGTCGCCGCCGTAGAAGGCGCCGGCCATCGAGCCGTCATCGTTCATCCAGAACAACTCGTTGAGGGTGACATCGCGCCCGTCGGCGAAGGTGAAGTCGTTGACCTCCGTGGCGCCCGCCCAGCGGCCGACAAGCGGGCTCTCGACGCGATTGTAAAGGATCTCGGCTCCCGGCGTGCCGATGGTGAGCACGTCGCCGTCGACGGCCCATGTGCCGTCGAGTTCGTCGTCCCAGATCTCGAACTCCTCCGCGTTCACCTCCTCCTCCTCCTGGTTCCAGGCGTCGTCGACGCACCCGAACACCTCGACACGGATCGAGTCCCACGCGACGTCGACGGTATCTCCGGTCGTGTCGAAGGTGCCGGCGAGCCGGTAGGTGACCACGCAGCGCGAGGCCTCGTCCCAGCCCGAAAAATCGCCGCGCATGGTGCCATCGGACTCGAGCACGAAGACCTCGTCGAGGTGCACGTCCATGCCCTCGGCGAAGACCAGGTCGTCGACGACCGTCACCCCGGCCCAGCGGCCCACGAACGGGTCGTCGCCTTCGGTCGGGTCGCCTTCGGTCGGGTCGCCTTCGGTCGGGTTGCCCTCGGTCGGGGCGTCGCCTTCGGTCGGGTCGTCTTCGGTCGGGTCGTCTTCGGTCGGGTCGCCTTCGGTCGGGTCGCCTTCGGTCGGGGCGTTGCCTTCGGTCGGGGCGTTGCCCTCGGTCGGTGTGACAGCGTCGCGCCGCACCCGCGGAGCCCCGTCGCGCTTCGCCTGCGCATGTTCAGCCGGCGGCGGAGCGGGCGGGGCCTCGATCGCGGCGCGCTCCGTTGGGGGCTCGTCGTACACCTCGGCATCGCCCGCCGGCTCGCGCCGCTCGTCGGCCGCGCCGCTCGTCGGCGAGGCCCCCAGGGCATAGCGATCCACGTCGGCCTGACCGCCCGGCTCGCGTCGCTCGTCGGCCGCGCCGCGCATCGGCGCCGTCGCGTCGCGGTCCACGTCGGGCTCGTCGCGCCCCACGCTCGCGCGCCCAATCACGAGGCCTGCGGCCGCCGTGAGCCCGAGCGCCCGCGGACTGACACCCCGCCGCGCTCGCCTGTCTGGCGCAGGCTCGGCCCCACTGTCCTGCCTGCCGCGCGATGCGGGCCCTGCGTCCATCGCCGTCGCGTCTGCCGTGTCGGTCGCGGCGACGAACACCGCAGGCGGCTCCACGGCGACGGTGTCTGCCGCGGTGACGGGCGCAGGCTCGTCCGCCGCGCCGCTCTCCGCGAGGTCCGCGAGGTCCGCGGCGAGCTCGGCCTGCACGTCCTCCAGGGTGGCCTGGATCATGGCGAGCGGCGGGCGTGTGTCGGGGGTGGGGCCGAGCATCGCCATCAGCAAGCCCTCGAGCCCGCGCGGGCACGCCGGGCAGACCTTGCGGACCGGCGTCGGCGCGCCGCCCGACACGGGGAAAGGTCGCTTGCCGGTCAGCAGGCGGTACAGCAGGAAGCCAAGCGCGTAGACGTCGCTGGCCGCCGAGAACGCCGCGCCCGCACGCACTTCCGGCGCGGCGTAGTCCATATTTTGCAGGGGCTGCTGCGGCTCGGCCCGCGCCTCGGGTGGCGTGGCCCAGCGCCCGGTGAGGGCCGCTTAGAATTCGGCGGAGAGCTGCGCGTCGGCGGCGACGGTGGTGAAGTTGTCGGCGACCATGGCCTCCGCGAGGTTGGCGACGGTGTTGCC
>JAYUXQ010001083.1:0-3019 GCA_043752905.1 Nannocystis sp.
TCCGGCGCATCGCCCGCGCGCAGCTCGCCGAGCCACAGCCCCAGCAGCACCGCCAGTGGCGGTAGCACCGGCAGCAAGTAATGATAATACTTGGTCACGCTGTAGCTCAACAATGCCAGCGTCACCGCGGCCCACAGCAGCGCGAATCTTCGCAATGCCGTCGCGCGCACCTGTCCCGAGGCACCTGGCGCATCGGGCATGTCCTCCGGGTCATCTCGCAGCTTGCGCATCGCCGACCATAGCGCCGCCGGCACCGCCGCCGACCACGGGAACGCCGCGAGCCCGAGCGTACGCAGGTAGAACGCGAAGCTGCCGACCGCCTGCTCCTGCTCGCCGGACCCGAAGCGGGCCAGGTTATTGACGATGATCAGCTCGTTCACCCAGCGCTCGCCGCGATAGATCGCCATCGCGTGATGCCACGGCAGGGACGCCAGCGCGAACAGCAGGAGCCCGCTCGCCAGCCCGCAGCGCCGCAGCAGATCCAGCCGTCCGCGCACGATCATATCCACCAGCACGAGCAGGCCGACGATCCCCGGCCCGATCATGCCCTTGCCCATCAGCGACACCCCCGCCGCCACGTAGAGCACGCCCATCCACACCTGCGAGCGCCGGGCCCAGCGCAGGCTGGTGATCAGCACCACCAGCGCGGCGCCCCAGTAGAAGAACATGTGCAGGTGGATCTGCCGCAGCGTGTCGATGTTCGGCACGCCGGGTTTTTTGACGAACTTCGCGACCCGCGCGACCGTGTCCGCGCTGATCACGTGCATGTGCAGCACCGTCAGCGGCACGATCGCCGCCGCGATCGTCCCAATTATAAATACCGTGTAAGCGCGGTCCCACGGCACCGTCCAGCGACGCACGCGGCCCCAGAGTCCTCCGCCCGTTGCCGGCGCCGGGCGTCGTATCAACTCCCCGAGCGCTCGCCGTCGCAGGACCCGATCCGGCTGCATCCACGCCAGCGCCCACGCCCCCATCGCGACCACCACGGGTGCCACGAAGAACATGTCCGTCAACGCCTGCCGCGTGACGATCGCCCACTGTGGCATCGTCGCGAGCACCACCGCCGTGAAGATCCCCGCGCGCGCCGCGGGGCTCGGCCCACGCGTCCGCACCGCCTCCTCGCGCAGCAGTCGCCACACCACATAGCCGAGGAACGCCGCGCACAACATCCCCGCGAGCATGCTCGGCAGGCGCAGCGCCAGCTCGGGTGCGACGCCGCGGACCATCTCGTCGGCGGCTGGCCGCGACCCGACCCCGAGCATCGCCATGCTGATCGCCATCAACCAAAACGGCAGCGCCGGCTTCGACCAGAACGTGTTCTCCGCGTTGCCGTCGGGTCCGTGGCCGGGCTTCCACCACAGGTCGATCGGGTCGTCGCGCACCAGGATCTGCCTGGCCACCTCCCCATAGTGCGTCTCCCACGGATCCCACGCGCCGCACGCCGCGATCGTCGCCACGTTGAGAACCACCACCAGCAGCGCGATCAGCACGATCCACAGCCACGTCGGCATGATCGGCCAATTGGAGGGAGTCGGCAGGCGCACGTGCCCGAGATGTACCGCAGGGCCCGCACAAAGGTGTAGCCTTCTCGCGCATGTCGGCCGTCCTCTCGCTCGATCACGTCCGCGACGCCGCCCAGCGCCTGGCCGGCAAGATCTGGCAGACCCCCGTGATCCGCTGCCCCGCGCTCGAGCTGCGCGCCGGTCGCGAGCTGTTTTTAAAAGCCGAGAATCTACAGAAGATCGGCGCCTTCAAGGCCCGCGGGGCCCTGCACGCCGTCTCGCGCCTGCCCGAAGCCGTCCGTGCCCGCGGGATCGTCACGTACAGCTCCGGCAACCACGCGCAGGCCGTCGCGCTCGCCGCCCGCGAGTTCGGCGTGCGCGCCTGGATCGCCATGCCCACCGACGCGCCCGCCGTCAAAGTCGCCGGTGTGCGCGCGCTCGGGGCCGAGATCGTGTTCGCCGGCACCACCTCGGACGACCGCCACCGCGCCGCGCTCGACCTCTCGAGACAGCACGGCGCCGCGATCATCGAGCCCTTCGACGACCCCGACATCATCGCCGGGCAGGGCACCGCCACCCTCGAGCTGTGCGAGCACGTGCTCGCCACCACCGGCGCCCCGCTCGACGCGATCGTCGTGCCGGTCGGTGGTGGCGGCCTCATCGCCGGGGCCGGCCTGGTCGCCGGCGCGCTCGGCATCCCGCTCTACTCGGCCGAGCCGCGCACCTGCAACGCGATGGCTCGCTCGCTCGCCGCCGGGGAGCGCGTCGCCGTCGCGCCGGGTCCGACCCTCGCCGACGGGCTCAAGCCGACCCGCGTCGGCGCCCTCAACCTCGAGGTCGCGCGCAGGACCATCGCGGGCGCCTTCGAGGTCGACGACGACGAGCTCGGCCTGGCCCTCGTGCGCCTCCTCCTCGACGCCAAGGTGCTGGTCGAGCCATCCGGCGCCGCCGCCCTCGCCGTCGCCCTGCGCGGCCCCGGGCCCGGCAGCGACCCCGCCGGCGGCTTCCCCGGCCAGCGCGTCGGCGTCCTGCTCTCGGGTGGCAACGTCAGCCCCGCCCTCGTCGCCGAGCTGCTCGGCAAGCACGCCTGACCCCCGACCTCCACGTTCAAGCCTCCCGCATGCGACCTGTCCCCCGCGACCTGTCCAAAAGTGCAGCCCTGTGGCTCGCCTGCTGCGGCCCGGCGACCACGCCCGCTCCCGAGGCCACGCCCGCCGCCCCCGCGGTCGCCCCCGCGGACCCGAACGCCGACGCCGACGCCGACGCCGAGGAGGCCCGCCGGCTCGCCGAGCTGCCGCACCGCGTCGTGTTCGCCGACCGCATCACGTACAGCTACGTGCTGCTGCTCCCCGGGACCGACATCGCCGCCCCGACGCGCGAGGAGCTCGACGCTGCCGTCCGCAAGGCCTTCCCGGACAACCTCGAGGACGACGAGGTCCAGCTCCTGCTCGGCCTCGTCGCCCGCCCGATCCGCGAATTCGGCGCGCCACCGACGGCATCCGAGGAGCTCGAGGAGG
>JAYUXQ010001084.1:0-7463 GCA_043752905.1 Nannocystis sp.
CCCGCCCCCGACGAGCTCGAGGACCTGTTTCGCACTTACTACCGCAACATCTTCAACCCCGCGCGCCTCAACCTCCGGGCCATGCGCGCCGAGATGCCGCGCAAGCACTGGGCCACCCTGCCCGAGGCAAGCATCATCGCCGAGCTCACCCGCGAGGCCCCCCAGCGCACCCAGGCCATGATCGACGCCCAGGCCTCGGCAGCCGCCGCGTACCTCCCCGCCACGCGCACCCTGCCCGTGTTACGCGACGCCGCCAGTGCCTGCCGTGCCTGTGACATCTGCAAAAACGCCACGCAGACCGTGTTCGGCGAGGGCCCGGCCAGCGCGCGCCTGATGCTCGTCGGCGAGCAGCCCGGCGACGAGGAGGACCGCAGCGGCCGCCCCTTCATCGGCCCCGCCGGCCAGCTCCTCGACGGTCTACTGACCGAGACCGGCATCGACCGCACCCAGGTCTACGTCACCAACGCCGTCAAGCACTTCAAGTGGACCCCTGGCGGCAAGCGACGCCTGCACGCGCGTCCGCTGGCCGGCGAGGTCCAGGCCTGCCGCGCCTGGCTCGACGCCGAGATCGAGGTCATACGCCCGACCGTCATCGTGTGCCTCGGCTCGACCGCCGCGCGCAGCTTCCTCGGCCCCCGCTTCAACGCCACGCGCAGCCGCGGCCAGGTGCACCGCACCCCGTGGGCCCCCGCGTGGCTCGCCACCTATCACCCCTCCGCCGCCCTGCGCTCGCTCACCCCCGCCGACCGCGAGCGCGCCCTCACCGGCCTGCGCGACGACCTGCGCCTCGCCGCCGCGCAGTTGCAGCTGCACGCACCCGACGCGACCCCGCACCTCACTGGCACGTGATCGACGTGACCTCCTGCCCGTCGTTGCACTGATAATAGTTCAACGTCTGGTTGTACCAGTTGCCGTCCTGCCAGTCGCACCAGTGCCAGATCGCCTCGTCGTAGCCGGTGCAGCCGAACAGCTTGCCCTGCGGCGCGTCGCACGGGCGGTTGCCGTAGCTGACCTGGCCGCCAAAGCCCCCGAAGCCCAGTTGCGTGCACCACTGCGGGAAGTCGTTGCCGACGTGGCTCGCCGGGATCCCATTCTCGAGCGTGCCGTACTTGATGAACGGGTTGTTGCAGGTCTTGCCGCCGTTGCTGACGCTCTCGCAGCGCGTGAACTGCTCCTTGGTACCTGACTGCGGGCACCAGTCGGTCGTGAAGTTGCCGCCGCACTTGGGCGCCTCCTTCTTGCACGCCGCGCTGCAACCGTCCCCCGTTGCCGTTGCCGTCGTCGCACTCCTCCACCCCCGCCTGCACGAACGTGTCGCCACACGCCGCCGCCTTGCACGCGATGCACGCGTCGGCCGACTCCACGTTGCCGTCGTCGCACGCCTCGCCCACCTGCACCACCTTGTCGCCACACGCCGCCGGCACGCAGGCGTTCGCGCACGCGTCGTTGTCGACCGCGTTGCCGTCGTCGCACGCCTCGCCGGGGCCGACGAAGCCGTCGCCGCACTTTTGCGTCGTACAATTCGCCTTGCACAGCTTGGTGTCGCCGTTCTCCATCCCGGCGTCGCACTCCTCCATGCCGCCGAGCATCCCATCGCCGCACACCGGCGCCTGCATCGGCACGCACACCTCGTCCGCGCACGCGAGGCCGTCGTTGCACGTCATGTTGCCGTAGCACGGGCAGTCCTGCGTCCCGTCGGCGCAGCCGCCCTCACCGATGCCGGTCGACATCCCCGACTCGCTGCTCTCGCCGCCGGTCGTCCCGCCCGTGCTCGTGTCGCCCGTCGAGCTCGCGCCGCTGGTCACCGCCTCGCTCGTGGTGCCCGGGCTCGTCTCCGCCTCGCCCGTCGTCACCGGCTGACCGCTGCTCTCGCCCACCTCCGTCGTCCCGCCCGACGTCGCCATCGTGTTGGGCAACGACGCGAAGCCAGTCGCCGTCTCCTCACCGCTCGCGCACGCCACGAGCGCAAATGCGCCGACGAGAGAACCGAGTGAGCATCGTTCGATCCGCACGGAACGGTAGAAGCAAAGCGCCGGCCGGTCAACGCGAGCAAGAATGACCTGTCCCGAGAGACAGCGAACGAGTCGCACCGCGCGACAGCGCCCGCCGCCGCGCTTGTCGGGCCCGCGGGCATCTGCCACGCTGGAGATCGTGACAGCGCGCGGAGAGGATGCCGACACGAGCGGACGGGCCGCGCCCGACGAACGATCGTCCGCGTCTCTGTCCGCGTCACGTCGCGAGTCCGCCGCGCAGATGGAGCTGACCCGCGTCGAGTCCGCGAGCGAGACCAGCGGCGAACACATGTCCGGCGAGAGCATGCCGTCCGCCCCGCGCAAGGCCCTGCTCGGCCGCTACTCCCTGCTGCGCAAGCTCGGCGAGGGCGGCATGGGCGTCGTCTACTCCGCCTACGACGAGGAGCTCGACCGCCGCGTGGCGATCAAGCTGCTGCGCGTCACCTCCGGCAGCGACAGCTCGGCCGCCTCACGGATGCTGCGCGAGGCCCAGCTGATGGCCAAGCTCTCGCACCCCAACGTCGTCCAGGTCTACGACGTCGGCGTCGTCTCCCGGCGCGTGTTCCTGGCGATGGAGTTCGTGCAGGGCGTCACCCTGCGAGAGTGGCTCCACGGCACCCCCACCGTCCCGCGCCCGGTCCCGCGTCCGTGGCCCGAGGTCCTCGCGATCTACATCCAGGCCGGGGAGGGCCTCGCGGCCGCCCACGCCGCCGGCCTCGTGCACCGCGACTTCAAGCCCGACAACGTGCTCGTCGGCACCGACGGACGCGCCCGCGTCCTCGACTTCGGCCTCGCCCGCAGCGACGCCCACCCCGACGAGCTCGGCGTCTCGACCGAGCGCAGCGACGACCCCGCGCTCGAGTCGACGCGCAGCCGTCACAGCCGCCGCTCGAGCGAGCAGCCGCTGACCGCCGCCGGCACCCTGATCGGCACGCCCGCGTACATGTCCCCGGAGCAGCACCTGCGCATCGCCACCGACCCGCGCTCCGACCAGTTCAGCTTCTGCGTCTCGCTCTACGAGGGCGTCTACGGCGAGCGCCCGTTCGCCGGCCACAACGCCAACGAGCTGCGCGGCGGCGTCCTCACCGGCCGCATGCGCGAGCCACCCCCCGGCCGCAAGATCCCCGCGTGGCTGCGCAAAGTCCTGCTGCGCGGCCTCAAGGTCGTCCCCGAGGACCGCTTCCTCGACATGCACGCCCTCCTCGCGGCCCTCGCCGCCGACCCCGGACGCGTCCGCCGGCGCTGGCTCGTCGGCGCCGGTCTCGTCGCCATCGCCGCCATCGCCGGCATCACCCTCGCCGAGCAGCGCAACAGCGAGGCCGAGGTCTGTCGCGGCGCCGCTCGCCTGCTCGTCGGCGTCTGGGACGAGTCCCGCGCCGCCGCCGTCCAGTCCGCACTCACCTCCACCGGCCTGCTCTACGCGCGCGACACCTGGCCCCGCGTACAGGAACAGTTGGACATGTACGCAAAGACATGGCAGGCCGTCCACGTCGAGGTCTGCGAGGCCACCAACGTCCGCCGCACCCAGTCCGCCGAACGCATGGACCTGCGCATGACCTGCCTCGCCGAGAGCCTCGCCGAGCTGCGCACCGTCGTCGACCTGCTCGCCGCGGCCGACGCCCAGGTGGCCGAGCGCGCCGTCCAGGTCGCCACTGGCCTGCGCCCCCTGTCGCGCTGCGCCGACTCGGCCGCCCTCACCGCCGGCCGCGCCACCCTCTCGCCCGCGACCACGGCCGCCGTGCGTGACCTCGACACCCTGCTCGTTCAGGTCCGCGCCGAGCACGACGCCGGCCGCTACGCCCGCGGCCTGCAGCTCGCCCGCGAGGCCGTCGTCGCCGCCGACCGCAGCGGCCACGACCCCGCGCGCGCCGAGGCCCTGCGCCACCGCGGCCTGCTCGAGGAGGGCGCCGGCGACTTCGCGGCCGCCGAGCGCAGCTACGAGTCTGCCTACTGGCTCGGCGAGGCCGTCGGCGACGACCACGTGCGCGTCGAGTCCGCGATCTCGCTGATCGAGCTGGTCGGCGAGCGCCTCGGTCGCGACCGCGACAGCGTGCAATGGGGCCGGCACGCCGGGGCCCTGCTGCATCGCCTCGGCGACCCGCCCGACCTCGAGGCCCAGCTCCAGGCCTCGCTCGGCGTCGTGCACAGCCGCTACGCCCGCCACGACGAGGCCCAGCGCGCGCTCGAGCGGGCGATCGCCCTCACCGACCCCGCCGACCCGCGGCTGACCACCTTTTATCGCCAGCTCGGCAACGTACACTACCGCCGCGGCCACTACCCCGACGCGCAGGCCGCTTATACCCGCGCCGTCGAGCTCGGCGAGGCCGCCCTCGGCCCTGACCATCCCGACCTCGGGAGAACCATCAGCAACCTCGGCGAAACGCACCGGATCCAGGGCCACATCGACGAGGCCGAGCATCACTTTCGCCGCTCGATCGCCATCTGGGAGCAGGCCTTCGGCCCCGAGCATTCGCTGCTCGCCCCGCCCTACAACGGCCTCGGCACCCTCGCCCTGCTGCGCGGCGACACCGGAGCCGCGGTCGACCACTTCGAGCGCGTGCGCTCGCTGCTGTCCCGCAGCTACGGCCCCGACCACCCCGACGTCGGCGCCGTCACCAGCAACCTCGGCGAGGTGCTGCTCGTCCAGGGCTCGCTCGCCGAGTCGCGCCGCCACAGCGAGCGTGCTCTCCAGATCCTCGAGAAGTCGCTCGGCCGCGAACACGACGGCCTCGCCGACGTCCTGTGCAACCTCGGCCGCGCGCTCGTCCTGCAAGGCGAGCTCACCCAGGCCGGCGAACACTACGCCCGCGCCCTCGCCCTGCTCGAGCATAGCCACGACGCCAACTTCGCCGGCCTCGCCAAACCATTGACGGGTCAGGGCCTCCTCGCCCTCGCCGCCGGTCGCCCGACCGACGCCCTCCCTCCGCTCGAGCGGGCCCTCGCCATCGGCGTCGCCGACCCTGCCAAGCTCGCCGAGCTGCACCTCGCCCTCGCGCGCGCCCTGTGGGCCACCAGGGCCGACCGCCCCCGCGCCCGCGCCCTCGCCGAGCAGGCCCGCAGCGAGCTCGCCGCCGACGCCGGTCCCATGCAGGCCCGCATCGGCGACCAGCTCACCGAATGGCTCGCCGCGCACCCGCTGCCTTGATGTCCCGTTGCTCGCCCGCCTGTGTCCCATGAACACCTGGTCTCCGCAGCAGCCGCAGCCCGTCCGTCCCGAGCCCTACAACCACGTCGTGCTGGGGGTGCTCATCGCCCTCGACCGCCGCGACACCCGCGACGAGTCGACCCTCGTCGCCGCCGTCACCGAGCTGCATGACGCCCGCATCGAGCTCCAGGCCAGCGCCGCCGAGCTGCGCACCGCCACCGCCACCCTGAAGGACGCCGCCCGCACCCTCGAGCAACGCGCCACCACCGTCAACATCCTCGACATCCTCGACATCCTCGACATGGTGACACCACCGCCACCACCGCTCCCGCCGCCCCCGCTCACGGCCCCGGGCTCGCAGCCCGCGGTCGTCTGCGCCGGGGAGGGCCGCTGCACGATCGCTCGCGGCGAGTTCGAGCGCCTGTTCACCGACGCCGGCCAGCTGGTGCGCCAGGCCCGGATCATCCCCTCGATCAAGGACGGCCGCGGCCAGGGCATGAAGCTCTACGCGATCCGTAACACCTCGTTCCCCGCCGCGATCGGCCTCAAAAATGGCGACCTGCTGACCGCGATCAACGGCCTCCCTGTGCTCGACGTCGAGGCCGCCCTCGCCGCATACAGCGCCCTGCGCACCGCCGACGCCCTCAAGTTTTCCATCGAGCGCAAGGGCCAGCCCATGACCATGACCCTCACCCTCCAGATCGAGTAGACCGTTCGTCGTACCCACGGCGACCAGGACCTGACCGCGCACCCCCGGTCCCACGTCTCGATATATCATCGAGCCACGATAACCATCGACCGAAATATCAGCTCTCTGGCCAGCGCACCGAGACCCCGCGTATAATCGGCCCCACAGCCGCGTGCGGTGCTGTTCGCTTGACACCCCGACGCTTTACGCGGACCATGCCGGTTCATAGTGGACATGCGTGGCGATCGCCGCGTGGATATGGTGACGCGCGAATGTGCCAGCGCGCCAGGCTGACAACAGGAGATGCTCATGACCGCCCTTGGAACGCTGCAAACGACCTTCATCGGCGCGCTGGCCGTGGCAGGAGTCCTGCATTGGCAGGGCACCGCCGTCGCAGCGCCCATCAAGCCGGGCCCCGCGGCCGGGCCCACGCCGGCCCCGCCAAAGACCAAGAGTCCGCCGATCACGGGCGGCTACGTGCTGACCCATGAGCATCCGACCTACGCCATGGCGTTCGGCGGAAACTATGCATTCGCGGGCAAGCCCGGCAACCTCCGCAACGGCATCATGGAGGAGGGGTATACCGCCACGTGCGGCGGCTGCAAGGCCTTGACGACCTGCGATCACGGGGAGGTCAAGGGTAGCTTCACGGCGATAACCGGGGCGCTCGGCTCCGACATGGGTCCCCACAGCAGCCACAAGGGTCCGTTGCACACGAGCAACTCGCACCTGCGCTACAGCACCGCGTGGATCAAGGCCGCGTTCGACCCGCCGGAGGCGGAATTCAAGGACACGCGGCTCAAGATCATGGTCGCGTTCGCGGTCGAGAGCGAGGCGATGTGCGAGCAGCTGTACGACGCCAACAAGGACGGCGGCGGCGCCGGTGGGGCCGGCTACGCGTGCTCGAAGGGGGACAGCCTCGCGTCGCTCGAGCGTCAGCTCAACGCGATCAAGGCGTGGGTCAAGGAGAACACCTCGTGGATGGAGATCGCATACACGCCCACGGACGCGCGCCGGATCGTCAACGCCAACAAGCTCGCGATCATCCTCGGCATCGAGTCCGAGTACTCCTTCGGCGCGGAGGACCGCACCTTCGACCCCGTGGAGCGCCTCGATCGCTACCACGACCAGGGCGTGCGCACCTTTTACCTCGCCCACAAGATCAACAGCCGCCTCACCGGCGCCGACATCTACTTCCCGCAGGACACGAAGGCAGGCAAGGCGATCCGGGCGACCCAGGCGATCTCCGGCTGTTTTTATTACGATGACAACGTCGGCCCGTTCCCGCTCAAGAACAACCTCGGCCACAACTTCTGCGAGAATAATTGCGGCAATAATTATTTCAAGGGTAACAAGCTCCTCGGGTTGTCGGAAGCCTGCGCCGGCAAGTTCAGCGAGATCTCCGAGGCCAACATGTCGGACTACGTGCTGCTGCGCGGGGCCGGTGACTTCAACGGCTTCAACATCTATCCCCTACCGCCCGGCTTCAAGGGCTCGGCGGGCAGCAAGGTCGTCGCGGGCATCGAACGCAACAACCTCAGCCTCTCGCACGACGGCGAGCGAGTCGTGCGTGAGGCGATGATGCGCGGCATGATCGTCAACATCGATCACACATCGA
>JAYUXQ010001085.1:0-7462 GCA_043752905.1 Nannocystis sp.
GGATCCCGGGTCGACGCCGACGAGCGGCGCGACGCAGGGGGGCGGCACCGACGGCGGCTCGAGCCCGACGGGCGGTTCGAGTCTGCCGGGCGGCGACGATGGCCCCGGCACCTTTTCGACCGCGGACGACGGCAACTCGGGTCAGAGCAGCGACGACGGCGGGGCCGACAGCAGCCGCGGCTATGGCAGCCGCGGCGCGACCGGGTCGGGGACGTTATCGGGGGCGCTGTCGCTGGCGTTGCTGCTGCCGCGGCGGCGCGGGCTCACTTGCGGGCGAACAGCTCGCCGGTGAACGAGAAGCCGAGGACGACGAGCGGGAGGCCCTGACTGACCTCCTGGCCGGTGCGGTAGCGGTGCTTCACCCACCACTGGGCGAGGAGGTAGATCGTCGGCTTCATGAAGCGCTTGGCGGGGCGGTCCTTGAAGCTGTAGGCGATCAGCGGGCCGACGCGGGCGTGATCGTTGTTGCTGCTTTTGATGTCCCCGGCCTCGTAGGTGCTGTCCGGGTAGAACATGTGAAAGTAGGTCGCCCGCACGCCCGCGGTCAGGCGGATCTTGGGGTTGATGTAGAGAATGTCGGTGTCGTTGCCGAGGAACCACCCGCGCGCCGGACCCATGATGTCGTGGCGCAGGTCATAAAAGACGTCGTTGCCGGGCGGCAGCTTGATGAGATTATGAAAAAACGTCAGCTCGTTGCGCACGGCGATCGGCCCGAACTTGGCCTGGAGCAGCGCGCTGAGCTCCGCCTGGCCCCCGTACGTGGAGACGGCTTGCTTGGCCTCCGC
The DNA here is from genome assembly GCA_043752905.1 of Nannocystis sp. Classification (GTDB taxonomy): domain Bacteria; phylum Myxococcota_A; class Polyangia; order Nannocystales; family Nannocystaceae; genus Nannocystis. Next base: position 786 of record JAYUXQ010001085.1, read on the forward strand.
GCGGGCCTTGATCGTCTCCGGGCCGAAGTCGTCGTTGGGCGAGTTGAAGGCGTGCGCCTTGAACTCCTGCGAGCCGAAGTAGGTGATGAGATAATAGCTGGCCTTGAGTTGGAGGATCGCCAGCGGGACGATCTCCATCGTGCCACCGAGACGAATGATCGAGGGCGTGAAGCTGGGGGTCAGGCCGACGCCGAAGCGCGTACCCTCGAACAGCTTGCCGGTGCGGGTCATCAACCGCCGGTGATACATGAAGCTCAGGCGGTCCTCGACGCCGAGCGGGTTGAGGCGGGCGACCAGCACGTTGCTGTAGACGATGCGGTGGCGCGGCGGGACCTCCGAGAGCATCGGGACCTCGACCTCGACGTCGCCGGGCAGGTCGTCCGGCGGCGCCGGGGCTGCGCCTGGCGGGAGCGTCGGGCTGACGACGGGGGTGGGCTCGGGGGCAGGCGCGGGGTCGACCGGCGGCGGAGCATCGATCGCGCCGGGGCCGGGGTCCGCCGGGGCGACGGTGGTGGGCGTGGTCGGGGTGGTGGTCGGGGTGGTGGTCGGGGATGCCGGGGTGGTCGGGGTGGCCGGGGTGGCCGGGGAGGCCGGCGAGGCCGGCGAGGCCGGCGAGGCCGGGGCCGGGGCAGGGGACTGCGCGGCCGCGGTGGCGGTCCCGAGATGCAGGCATACGAGGACCGACAGCGGCAGCCGGGCGCGAGGGCAGATCATCGCAGCCAATGTCGCACATTGCCGCGGAAACGTACACAGCGAAGTGACGCGAGGGGGCTGTCCCGAGAGACAGGAAGAGGCCTTCTTGGCAGGTCGCCGGCGGACGGGAGGCGGGAACTCGCGGTTTTTTCAGGTCCGGCGCAGGTACTTGCCTGCGCCGCGTTGCACCCGCAGGTCGCCATCCTTGAACTGCAGGCGGCCGGCGACGACGGTATGGGTGACGGCGCCTTTGATGTCGAAGCCCTCGAAGATATTGCGGTCGCAGTTGTGGCGGTGCGTCGCGGCCGATATCGTGCTGCCGCCGCGCGGGTCGTAGACGAACAGGTCGGCGTCGGACCCGACCAGGATGGCGCCCTTTCGCGGGTAGAGGCCGAAGATCTTGGCCGGGCGGGTGCAGCAGGTGTCGACGAACTGCTGGAGGGTCATGCGGCCGGTGGTGACGCCGTAGGTGTACATCAGCGGCATGCGGTTCTCGATGCCGGCGGCGCCGTTGGGGATCTTGGTGAAGTCGTCGCGCCCGTGGGTCTTTTGGTCGTGCTGGCGAAATGGACAGTGATCGGTGGCGACGGTGTGGATCAGGCCGCACGACAGCGCGTTCCACAGGACATCTTGATGCCCGATCGGGCGGATCGGCGGACTCATGACATAAGCCGCGCCCTCGAAGTCGGGCTTGTCGTAGACCGAGTCGTCGAGCAGCAGATATTGCGGGCAGGTCTCGACATAGACCAGCTGGCCGTCTTGCCGCGCGCGGATGACTGCGTCCATCGACTCCTTGCAGGTCAAGTGCACGATGTAGATCGGCTGGCCGGCGCACTTGGCCAGCATGATCGCGCGGTTGGTCGCCTCGCCCTCGACCCACGAAGGCCGGCTCTCGGCGTGGTACCGCGGGGCCGTCTTGCCCTGGGCGACCAGCTTGCGTTGCAGGGCCTGGACGGCGAGGCCGTGCTCGCAGTGCGCGGTGACGAGGGCGCCCAGGCTCGCGGCGGTGTCGATGACGCCGATCATCTCGTCGTCGTCGACGCCGATCGCGCCGGTATAGGCCATGAACACCTTGAACGAGCTGATGCCGTCCTCGGCGTGGACGCGTCGCATCTCCCGCTCGACCTGCTCGCCGTACCAGGTGACGGCCATGTGAAAGCCGTAGTCGGCGCAGGACTTTTTGGCGTTGTTCATCCAGAAGTCGCGGGCTTCGATTAAACTCTGGTTGCGATTGGGGATGATGAAGTCGAGGATCGTCGTCGTACCGCCAGCGACGCCCGCCGCGGTGCCGGTGAAGAAGTCGTCGGCGCTGACGCTGCCCATGAACGGCAGCTCCATGTGCGTGTGCGCGTCGATGCCCCCGGGGAACACGTACTGGCCCGAGGCGTCGATCTCCTGGCTGTCCGAGGGGACGTCGAGGCCGACGCCGATCGCCCTGATGACGCCGGCCTCGCAGTAAATGTCGGCGACGTACTGGTCGAGGGCGGTGACGATGGTTCCATTGCGGATGACTACGCCGGACATGACGGACTCCTTGACTCTCTTCGTTCGCGCAGAGGTAGGTTTACGATGGGGATCGTTCGGAGCGCGGGGTGCTCGAAGGACGCGGGGCGGGGCTGTTTGGGCCGGGGAGGGGCCGCCGGACGGCGGGTGAGGACGGTCGGAGGCATGGAGGGCTCCTCGGCGGGCGGCCCCTCGACCACCCAGGCAAGCTCACGACTTTAGCCAAGCGAGCTTGCAGGAGCAAGACGCCCGATTTCACCTCTCACTTGCATGTCGCCAGGATCCGGCTGTACTACATCCATGTTCCTTCTCGTTCGACGGGCTCTCCTGGCGACCGTGGTCACCAGCGCCCTCGTTTGCGGCGCCGGCCGCGAGACCCTGCCCTGACCTTCCCTGACCTGATCTGCCCCGGAGAATGTCCCCGATGACGCGCTTCAAGCTTTCCCTCTGTCTTACTTCCTTCGCTCTGACCTCCTTCGCGCTGTCCGCCTGTGGCGACCGCAAGCCCGGTGACGAGGGCAGCGAGGGCAGCACCTCCAGCACGGGCGCCGGTGAGACCACCGTCGAGCCGACGCCGACCACCAGCACCGACCCGACGGTCCCGGTGACGACGCAGCCGGACAGCGAGGGTTCGGGCACCGACGGCGCGACCGGCACGACGACCGGGAACACCAGCGTGACGACCGGCATGCCGTCCTGCATGGACCCTGTCGAGGGTGCGCCCAACGACACGCCGTGTACGGACGCCTCGGGTTGCGGCTGCGAGTCCGGCAAGTGCTTCCTGGTCCCGATCCTCGGCGGCTGGTGCGGCGAGTGTCTGGCCGACTCCGACTGCTCGCCTGGCGGCTGCACGGTTCCGAACCCGATCGACGGCGTCGGTTCGACCTGCAACATGGGCGAGGCTGGCGCGGGCTGCGAGAGCAGCGACGTCTGCACCGACCCGGCGAACGCCAGCTGCGGGACCTTGCTCGAGGTCATGGGCATCATCAAGGTGGCGACTTGTGGCGAGTGCGCCACGAACGCGGACTGCACCGCCGACCCGATGCTCGGCAACTGCGCGCCGACCTACGACGTCATGAACTTTAGCGGCAAGTACGTGTGCGTCGGCGACGCCACCACGCCCAACGGTGAGGGCTGCAACCTGACGGACGACGGCCAGGGCGAGCCGGTCGGCAACAAGGCCTGCATGTCGGGCTTTTGCGGCGAGGCGAACGTCATGGGTCTGCTCAAGGTCGGCATCTGCGGCGAGTGCAACAGCAACGCCGACTGCCCGATGGACAAGCCGACCTGCAGCGACCCGCAGGTCGACCTCAACGCGGCGGCGCTGGTCGCCTCCGTGTGCACGAAGTGATGGGCTGAGGCCCGCGCGAGACGGCGTCCGTGTTACGGGCGCCGTCTTTGTCGTTGCCGTGAGCTCACGTGTCGCAGGTACGGGCGCGAGCGGGGTCCACGGGTATGCTCGGCCCGCGCATGACTGGTCACCGCTCTCTCCGTCACTGCGTCGAGGACCTCGAGCGACACGGACATCTGCGCCGGATCGAGGTCGAGGTCGACGCGAAGCTCGAGGCCGCGGAGATCCAGCGGCGCGTGTATCAGGCCGGCGGGCCCGCGCTGCTGTTCACGCGGGTCAAGGATTGTCGGTTCCCGATGGTCAGCAACCTGTTCGGCAGCATGGAGCGCATGCGCTTCATGTTCCGCGGGACGCTCGCGTCGGTGCGCAAGCTGGTCGAGCTGCGCACCGACCCGGGAGCGCTGGCGCGGCGGCCGTTTCGCTACCTCGGGGTGCCGTTCACGGCGCTGCGCATGCTGCCGAAGTTTCGTCGGCGCGGGCCAGTGCTCGCACACGAGACGACGATCTCGGCGCTGCCACAGCTGATCTCGTGGCCGGGGGATGGGGGCGCGTTCATCACGCTGCCGCAGGTGTACAGCGAGGACCCGGACCACCCCGGCTTCGCGCGCTCCAATCTCGGGATGTATCGCGTGCAATTGTCCGGGGGAAAGTACGCGCAGGACCGCCAGATCGGCCTGCATTATCAGATCCACCGCGGGATCGGTGTACACCACGCGGCGGCGATCCGTCGCGGCGAGCGACTGCGCGTCAACATCTTCGTCGGCGGTCCGCCAGCGCTGACCTTTGCGGCGGTGATGCCGTTGCCCGAGGGGCTGCCGGAGCTGGCGTTCGCGGGGGTGCTCGGGGGGCGAAGGGTCCGCATGATCCGTCGAGGGGGTGAGCTGCCGTTCGCGGGCGACGCCGACTTCGTGATCACCGGGACGATCGACCCCGACCTGCGCTTACCCGAGGGGCCGTTTGGCGACCACCTCGGCTACTACAGCCTCGCGCACGACTTCCCGGTGATGGCGGTCGAGCGCGTGTATCACCGCAAGGACGCGATCTGGCCGTTCACGGCGGTCGGTCGCCCGCCGCAGGAGGACACCAGCTTCGGCCAGATGATCCACGAGTTGACCGGGCCGATCATCCCCTCGGTGCTGCCGGGGATCCACGCGGTGCATGCGGTCGACGCCGCGGGCGTGCACCCGCTGCTGCTGGCGATCGGCAGCGAGCGGTACGTGCCCTACGCGCCGCGACGCCAGCCGCAGGAGCTGCTGACGCTGGCCAGCGCGGTGCTCGGGCAGGGCCAGATGTCGCTGGCGAAGTACCTGTTCATCATTGCGAAGGAGGACGCGCCGGCGCTCGAGATCGACGACATCGCGGCATTTTTGCAGCACCTGCTGGCGCGGGTCGACTGGCGCCGCGACCTGCACTTTCATACGCGCACGACGATCGACACGCTGGATTACTCCGGCAGCGGGTTCAACGAGGGCTCGAAGCTGGTGATCGCGGCGGTCGGTGAGCCGATCCGGACGCTGGCGATGCAGGTGCCCCCGGGGCTGACGCTGCCGGACGGGTTCATGGGGCCGCGTTTGTGCCTGCCCGGCGTGCTCGCGGTCCAGGCTCCGGCGCACGCGCGCGAGCCGGCGGCGATGGCCCGCTTCTGCGCGGCTTACTCTGCGCAGGCGCCGATCAATGCATGTTCGCTGATCGTGCTCGTCGACGACAGCGAGCTGATCGCGCGCAGCCTCTCGAACTTGCTGTGGATCGCGTTCACCCGCAGCAACCCCGCCGTCGATATCGACGGGATCGAGCCCGAGGTTGTGCACAAGCACTGGGGCTGCCGCGGTAGCCTGGTGATCGACGCGCGCGTCAAGTCGCACCACGCCCCGCCGCTGGTGGAAGACCCGGACGTCACGCGCAAAGTGGACGCGCTCGCGGCGCAAGGCGGACCCCTGCACGGCCTGTTCTGAGCTTGTGCGCCGGGATGCCGGCGGCTATCAAGAGAGGATGCAGCGAAATGCAGGCGCGGCGCTCCTCATGGTGATCCTGGGCTGCTCGAGCGGTGGGCAGGGGGAGGGCGGGAGCACGAGCGGCGTCGCTGGCACGACCGGCACCAGTGGAGGTCCGGGGAGCACGGGACCGCAACCGACGACGGGTGGCGTGACGGGCGACCTTTCCGAAAGTACAGCCGGGGCCGGGACCACCGGCGCGGCCGACACGAGCACGGGCGGGGGGCCGACGCAGGACCTCGTGACGGTGGGTCACCCGCGCGAGCTGCGGGCGGCGTGGGTGGCGAGCGTCGGCAACATCAACTTCCCGAGCGGCCAGGGGCTGTCGGCACAGGCGCAGCAGGCGGAGCTGTCGGCGATCTTCGACGGCGTCGCGCAGGCGGGGCTCAACGCGGTCGTATTACAGGTGCGGCCGGAGTGCGACGCGCTGTACGCCTCGGCGATCGAGCCGTGGAGTCGCTACCTGACGGGCGCGCAGGGGGTCGACCCTGGCTATGACCCGCTCGAGTTCGCGGTCGCGCAGGCGCACGAGCGCGGGCTGGAGCTGCACGCGTGGTTCAACCCGTACCGCGCCAAGGCGAGCGCGGCCTCGAAGGCGGCCGATAATCACATCTCGAAGCTGCTGCCGCAATACGCGTACGCCTACGACAAGTTCGTGTGGATGGACCCGGGCGCGCTGGAGGTCCAGGACCAGCTGATCGCCGTGATCGCGGATGTCGTCGGTCGGTATGACATCGACGGCGTGCACTTCGACGACTACTTTTATCCGTACCCCAACGGCGACGCGTTCCCCGACGATGACACGTACGGTGCATATGTGCAGGGGGGAGGTCAGCTCGGGCTCGCCGACTGGCGGCGCGACAACGTCGACCGCATAGTCGAGCGCGTCGGCAAGAAGGTCGCGGAGCTGCGCCCGAGCGTGCGCTGGGGCATCAGCCCGTTTGGCATCTATCGTCCGGGCATGCCGGAGGGGATCCAGGGCCTCGATCAATTCGAGGCGATCTACTCCGACCCGGTGAAATGGATGCAGCAGGGCTGGCTGGATTACCTCGCACCGCAGCTGTACTGGCCGAGCACGCAGACGCCGCAAGCGTACGGCAAGCTGATCGAGTGGTGGTCGAGTATCACGACCGGCGGGC
>JAYUXQ010001086.1:0-3016 GCA_043752905.1 Nannocystis sp.
TGAACGACAGCACCATGCGCACGCCCGGCAGCTCGCCGAGCGCCTGCGACAGCGCCCGCACCTCGTCGACGCGCTCGACCGACAGCAGGTCGCCGTCAGGCATGTCAGGCATGTCAGGCATGTCAGGCATGTCAAGCTTGTGGAGCCCGACCAGCCCGATCTCGAGCACACCGAAGCGCTCCGCGATCTCGCGGAACGCGATCACATCCTCGTGGTCGTTGGGCAAGAAGGCGAGGACGTCGTCGTCCTCCTGGACATCACGCACCCCCGGCAAGATCCACGCGCACAGGGCGACGAGGACGGCGAGGATGGCCCAGCGCGCGCGGACGACGAAGTGATCACGCATGACCCGGCGCCCTGATCTCAGGTCCAGACCTGGGTGAGCCAGGCCATGCGATGCTCGACGCGCCCGCGGACGACGTCGGCGAAGTGCTTCTGCAACCGCGCCGTGATCGGCCCGACCGCGCCCTCGCCGACCGTGCGGCGGTCGACCGAGCGCACCGGGGTGATCTCGGCACCGGTACCACACAGGAACATCTCGTCGGACACGTAAAGCTCCGTGCGGCCGATCGTGCGCTCGAGCACCGGCAGGCCGAGGTCCTCGCTCGCCAGCGTGATCAGGCTGCGGCGGGTAATGCCGTCGAGGTTGTCCTCGGTGCTCGGCGGGCTGATGAGCACGCCGTCACGAATGATGAACACGTGCTCGGCGCTGCCCTCCGAGACCTTGCCGTGGTCGGTGAGGAAGATCGCCTCGTCGAAGCCGTTGTCGTGGGCCTCGCGGCGGGCCAGCGCGCTGTTGAGGTAGAGCCCGGTCGGCTTGGTGCGCGCCGGAATGGCCGAGTCGGTGACCCGCCGCCACGATGACACGCACACGTCGATCGCATCCTTGTCGATGTAGCGCTGCAGCGGCATGCAGTAGATCGTGAGCAGGCTGTCCTCCTCGCGCATCACCGGCGCCAGCTTGATGCTGTTGTTGATCAGCAGCGGCCGCACATAGACGTCGTGGTGGATGTCGTTGCGGCGGATCAGCTCCGTGATCAACGCGCACAGCTCGGCGTGCGGCGCCGGCAGGCGCATGAACAGCACCTTGGCCGAGTGCTGCAGGCGCGTGATGTGCTCCGGGACGCGAAACACATGGACCTGACGGCCGTCGTCGGCGAGGTAGCCACGCACGCCGCCGAAGCAACCCAGGCCGTAGTTGACGGCCCGCGCGCGCACGCTGATCTTGGCCTCGCTGTCGTCGACGAACTTGCCATCGAAGTAGGTGATCATGCACCGCGGAGGATGCCAGAGGACGCCCGCGCAAGGCCATAGGCGCGGACCACAGCGGCGCCGCGAGCACGCGTGAGACGCCCGCCTGGATGCGTGATATCGAGAGAGTTCTCACGGATCGCGGCCTAACTCATGCGCCCGGCCCGTGGAGATGCACCTGTCCTTTTGGACAGGCCCTGTGGCGCCGCGCAAGTTGAACCGCGCAAGTTGTCGCGCAGGCGCGGGCCCGGGCTATGCTCACGCGCGATGCCGGTCCTGCTCGCCGCCCTCGCCCTGGGCACCGCGCTGCTGCGTCGCTGGGCCCGGCGCCACGGCACGGCGTGGACGGTCGAGGCGCTGGTGATCGTCGGCGCCGCGCTGTTGGCCGCGATCGGGCTGCTCGCCACCCTCATGGCGGTCCTCGGGTGGTTCTCGTCGCAGGCGATCGTGCTGGTCCTGGCGGCCGCGGCCGCGCTCGCCTGGCCCTGGGGACAGGTGCCGAGCGCGGAGCCGGAGCGCTTGCCCCCACCCGACGGCTGGCGCGTGTGGGCGGTCGCGGCCGGCCTGACACTCGCGACCCTCGCGCTGCGTGTGCCGGCGATCCCCGCGGAGCTCGGCGGTCGCGACCAGGGGACCTATGTGCTACGGGCGCGTCACACCTTGCACACCGGGGAGCTCGGGTTTCGTGACCCCGTGCTGGCGAGCGCCGGCCGTGACGCCGGCCGGCCGGGCCCCGGGGACATCCTCGGCCTGTTCCCGCGAGCCGCCGACGCCGATTCACCCGACCGCCGCGGCCGCTACGAGGCCGCCTACCGCCCCGGCTTCTACCTCACCGAGCGCGCGACCGGCGAGGTCGTCCCGCAATTTCTCCACCTGCATCCGATGCTGCTCGCCACCTTCGGCATGGTGGTCGGCCCGGACCGCATGACCGGTCTCCTCCACCTCGAGGCGCTGCTCGCGGTGCTCGCCCTGTGGTCGCTCGGCCGGCGCCTGTGGCCGCATGGACCGTGGGCGACGATCGCAGCGTCGTTGTATGTGCTCTCGCCGCTCGCGGTGTGGGTGCACCGCACCCCGCTCACCGAGCCGCTCACCGGGCTGCTGTTGCTGGCGAGCGCGCTCGCGCTGGCGAGGGGCCTGCGCACCCGCGAGGACATGACCGTGGTCGCCGCGCTGCTACTCGGCATGACCGCGTGGGTCCGCGGCAACGCCTGGCTCACCGCGCCGGTCGTGCTGGCGATCCTCTGGTTCGCCCCCGCCGCGAGGCGCAGGACGCTCGCGCCGGGTCTGCTGTTCGCGTCGCTGGTCGCCAGCCTCGCGCTGCACGTCGTCACCTGTTACCCGTACTTGTACGACGAGCTGCACCGCCAGCTCGGTCGCCTCGCGCCGCTGTCGTTGTCCGCGGTCGGCGTCGCTGCCGTGCTCGCCGCGGCGGCGTGGTACCTCGGCGATCGCCTGCTGCGCCCGCTGCGAGGCCGCGCGACGCTGTTGCCCGGCGCGCTCGTCATCGCGGCCGCGCTGGCGATCCTCGTGTACGCCGCGCTGGCGATGCGTGGCGCGGGCCACAGCCGACTCGACCCCGCGGGGCCCCTGCTCGGCGTGGGCCTGTTGCTCGCCGCGATCGCCGGGGCCCTGCGCGTCGCGGCCCTGCGCGCCCCGGCCGACACCCACGCGGTGTGGCTGCTCGCGCTCGCCAGCATCCCCGTCGTGACCCTCGCCCTCTACGCCCAGCGCAACCTCCCGCAGGCGACCCTCTACTACTACGGCC
>JAYUXQ010001087.1:0-7458 GCA_043752905.1 Nannocystis sp.
GGTCATCGAAGGGCGGAGACATCCTACCCTCGGTCAGAAACCCACGTCCATATCGCTGCCGCTTCCTTTGGTTCCCGTGCCAGCGCCGCTGCGACGCGAACGCGCCTTGGGGCCCGACCCGGTAGACGTGCCGGGCGTCGTGTCCGCGCCGGCAGGAGGGGCGTCCACCTTGCCCTCGGTCGGCGGCGCGGTGCGGGGCACGGCCGCGACCGGTGGCTCGGTGGTGGGAGGCGCGAGCTTCGCAGGATCCGCTTTCGGTGGCTCGGTCTTAACGGGCTCCAGCTTCGCTGGCTCGGCCTTCGGGGAGGCCACGGTCTGCGCGACCGGGGTGGCGCGAGCGGGATCGCGACGCCCGGCGTAAAGCGCGGCCGCGATGAGACCGAGCACGAGCAGGGCGCCGACGAGCAGACCGCGGCGTGACGCCGGTGAGGCCGTGGAGGGCGGGTCGGAGCTCCTGGAGAAGGTCGGGAGGTCCGGCTCGGGCGGGGGGACGTTCGGCGCGACCAGCATCGGCGAGGACATTCTCGGCGGCGGCGCCGAGGGGGGCAGCCTCAGGTCGCCGCGGCTCAGCCCGCCGGCTCGCGTCACCGACGAGGCGCGCTCCGCCAGCGCGCGACACCGGTTGGGGGCGAACGGGAGCAGGTCGATCGCGAGCTCTGCAGTGTTCTGGTAGCGGAGCTCGGGGTCCCGCTGGAGGCACCGGAAGACGATGGTCTCGATCTCGGGCGGCAGGTCGGGGCGGAGGTCGAGCAGCGACTTGGGGCTGTCCTCGAGAACCATCGCACAGAGCTCGGTGATGCTCTCGGCGGGGAACGGGAACTTGCACGTGAGGAGCTCGAAGAGCACGGTCCCCAGGGACCAGATGTCCGTGCGGTGATCCACCGTCCGCCCGCCGCGGACTTGCTCCGGGGACATGTACAGCGGGGAGCCGAGCAGCGACATCGTCCGCGTGAGGTTCATCGACTCCGTGGGGAGGGACGAGCCGGTGAGCGCGGCCTTGGAGATGCCGAAGTCGAGGACCTTGATGCTGCTCCACTTCCCGCTGCCGCGAACGAGGAAAAGGTTCTCCGGCTTGATGTCGCGGTGAACGATGCCGATCTTGTGCGCGTGGCCGAGCGCGACGCACAGGCGATGCACGACCATCGCCGCGAGCGCGGGCCGCGGACGCCAGCGGGTGTCGAGCCACTCGCGCAGGGTCATGCCGTGGATGAACTCGGTGACGAGGAAGCTCTCGACGGCGTTCTCACCCGAATAATCGTAAATCTCGAGGATGTTCTCGTGGCGCAGGCGGGCCACCGTGAGGGCCTCGCGCCGCAACCTCGCCCGCGACTCCTCGCGTGCCGCCATATGCGGGTGCAGGACCTTGACCGCGACCTCGCGGTGAAGGACCGTGTCGAGCCCGCGATACACGACAGCCATCCCGCCGTGGCCGACCTCGCTCTGGATCTCGTACTTGTCGAGCTTGGTTCCGACGAGGTTACTCATCGCAGGGCACTCTTCATCTACTACAAAACCGCGGCCACCGGCGGGCGCGGCCACGCGCCGCGGGAGGTAGACACCGGACCCGCCTCACTTTCTTGGTCCCGATGTCGACAATCGCCGAGGGTCGTGGACCGCGCGCGCGCGCGCACGGCGGGCTCGGCCGCGAGTGGCCGACCGGCCGACCTCGCGGCCGACGGACCTTTCGTGGTACTGCGAACCGGCGTCCATGGCCTCCGTCGCATTCGTGCCCGCCCCGGCCGAGGGGTTGAACCACCCCAACGTGATCCAGATGTTCTCGGCGCGCGCCGAGCGCACGCCGGACCTTCCGGCCCTCCGCTTCAAGCGTCAGGGGATCTGGCGGGCCCTGACCTGGCGAGACTGGTTCCGGGCCAGCGAGGCGATCGCAGCCGCGTTGATCGGCCACCTCGGGGTCGAACGCGGCCAGCGGGTCGCGATCCTGGCGCCGACCTGCGTCGAGTGGGCCGTGTGCGACCTGGCGATCGCCCTGGCCGGGGCGGTCAGCGTCCCGATCTATCCGTCGGTGACCGCCGAGCAGGCGGCCCATATCCTGCGCGACAGCGGGGCTGTGGCGGCGATCGTCGGCGACGCCGGGGAGGTCTCTCGCCTGCATAGGGTCGGCCCGGCGCTGAAGTACGTCGTCCTCGAGGGCACCGGCGAGGGCAGCCTCGATCACCTGCAAGCCCATGGCGAGGCGGTGTTGACCGGCCAGCGCGCGACCCTCGACACGATCGCGGCGGACACGACCCTCGCCGACCCCTTCACCTTCGTCTACACGTCGGGCACCACCGGCGTACCGAAGGGGGTCGTGCTGACCCACAAGAACCTGGTCTACGAGGCCTGGGCGATCAAAAACGTGGTCGCGGCCGACCGCTCCGACGAGCAACTGATGGTCCTGCCGCTCGCCCATGTGTTCGCCCGCCACCTGCTGTGGGGCGCGGTGGAGCAGGGAGCGGTCACCGCGTTCGCTCCGCCGGTCGAGCCCGGGGCCTCACAGACCGCCGCGCTGGCGGCCGCTTTTCAAGAGGTCGGACCGACGTACATGTGCGCCGTTCCGAGGGTTTACGAGAAGTTCTACAACCAGATCCTCGGCGAGATCCAGGCCCAGGGCGTCATGGTCGGGCTGGGCTTCGAGCAGGCGATGGAGGTCGGTCGCAAGGTCAGCATGTGTCGCCAGCGCGGGCAGGCTCTCCCGGGCACCCTGGCCCTGAAAGCGAACCTCGCCGATCGCCTGTTCTTTACGAGGATCAAACAGAAATTCGGCGGCCGTCTGCGCTTCTTCGTGTCCGGCGGAGCGCCGCTGCGGCGTGAGGTCGCCGAGTTCTTTCACGCGATCGGCGTGCTGATCCTCGAGGGCTACGGGCTCACCGAGACGACCGGCGCGACCAACGTCAACCGCCCGGACCGGTTCCGCTTCGGCACCGTCGGCCCGGCGATGCCAGGCTGCGAGCTGCGCATCGCCGACGACGGCGAGGTCCTGGTCCGCGGCGCCGGGGTCATGCAGGGCTACCACGGCATGCCCGGGGAGACCGCCGCCGTGCTCGACGAGCAGGGCTGGCTGCACACCGGCGACATCGGCGAGCTGCGCGACGGCTTTTTGGCGATCACCGACCGCAAGAAGGACCTCCTCGTCACCTCGAACGGCAAGAACATCGCTCCGTTGCCGCTCGAGGGCCGGCTCGAGCTGTGCGAGGGCATCGCCCATGCGCTGGTCGTCGGCGATGCGCGACCGTACCTCGCCGTGCTGGTCGCCCTCGACGTGCCGGCGATGCAGGCTCTGGCGCGGCGCGAGGGCCTCCACTGCCGCAGCGTGCCCGAGATGGCCCGCCACCCGCGGGTCCGCCAGATCGTGCAGGGCCACATCGACGCGATGAACGCCGATCTGGCCAACTTCGAGATGATCCGGCGCTACGCGATCGCCGACAGCGAGTTCACCGAGGCGAGCGGCGAGCTGACCCCGACGCAGAAGCTGCGACGCCGCGAAGTGGTAGCCAAGTACGCCGGGGTCATCGATGCGCTGTACCCGGTCAGCTGACGCAGCGCGTGGTCAGGGTCGGCCAGACCGGCATGCTCAACCACGCGCCGTCACCAGCGGGCTATCTCACAACCCGAGGGGAGCGCGTTCGGGCTTGACCCGCGCCCGCCTCGCGGGTATCTATGCCGCCCCTCGCACGCGAGTGAGAGGCAGCCAGCACCACAGGACTGTAGCTCAGTGGTAGAGCACTACCTTGACACGGTAGGGGTCAGGGGTTCGAAACCCCTCAGTCCTACAGAGAAGTAAGAAGACCCGCCCGGCCTCGCCGCGGCGGGTCTTCTCATGTCCACCGTTCGTTCATGCCGCGCCCGGCTCGCGCGAGCCGGGCCGCCTCGTGTACCCTGCGGGCGCCATGGCCGACGAACACCTGCAAGAGATCCAGCACATGATCGACCCGTCCGTCCCGGACCTGTCGCCCCTGGAGAAGCTGCGCCACAGCGCCGCGCACATCATGGCGGCTGCGATCAAGAAATTGTGGCCGGAGGTCCGGCTCGCGTTCGGTCCGCACACCGAGGACGGCTTTTATTACGACATCGACATGCCGCACCGCCTGGTGCCGGAGGACTTCGAGCGCATCGAGGCCGGGATGCAGGCCGAGGTCGACGCCAAGCACCCCTTCGTGCGCGAGGAGATCACGCGCGCGCAGGCGATCGAGATGTTCACCGGCTGGGGCGAGAATCTCAAGGTCGAGGCGATCGCGGCCATTCCCGGCGACGCGACGCTGACGGTCTATCGCAGTGGCGACTTCGTCGACCTGTGCCGCGGCCCGCACGTCACCAACACCGCGCAGGTGCGGGCGTTCAAGATCATGAGCATCGCCGGGGCCTACTGGCGCGGCGACGAGACGCGCCCGCAGCTGCAGCGCGTGTACGGCACCGCCTTCACCGACCGCAAGGAGCTCAAGGAGCACCTGCGGATGCTCGAGGAGGCCAAGGCCCGCGACCACCGCAAGCTCGGCAAGGAGCTGGGCCTGTTCCACTTCGACCCGATCGCGCCGGCGAGCCCGTTCTTCACCGGCCGCGGCACGGTCGTCTACAACGCGCTGCAGGCCTATGTGCGCCAGCTGTACCGCAAGCACGGCTACGAGGAGATCATCACCCCGCAGATCTTCGACATGGATCTGTTCAAGACCTCGGGCCATTACGAGCACTACAAGGACAACATGTTCGCGTGCACGATCGACGAGCGGGAATTTGGCGTGAAGCCGATGAACTGCCCCGGTCACTGCGTGCTGTTCCGCCAGACCCGCCGCAGCTACCGCGACCTCCCGGTGCGCTTCGCCGACTTCGGCCGCCTGCACCGCTACGAGCGCGCTGGCGTGACCCACGGCCTCACGCGCGTCCGCAGCTTCGCGCAGGACGACGCCCACGTGTTCTGCACCGCGGACCAGGTCGGCGACGAGATCGGCAAGGTCACGGCGATGATCCTCGAGTGCTACAAGACCTTCGGCTTCGACCAGCCCGAGGTCGAGGTCAGCACGCGACCGGACTCGTTCCTCGGCGAGCGCGAGACCTGGGACCGCGCCGAGGCGGCCCTGATGGCCTCGCTCGACGCCGCGGGTCTGCCCTACAAGATCAACGCCGGCGACGGCGCCTTCTACGGCCCGAAGATCGACTTCAAGGTGCGCGACGCCCTGCGCCGCTCGTGGCAGCTCGGCACTGTGCAGCTCGACTACCAGCTCCCCGAGCGCTTCGGCCTCGAGTTCGTCGCCCCCGACGACTCGCGCGGCCGCCCGGTGATGATCCACCGCGCCATGCTCGGCTCGCTCGAGCGCTTCTTCGGCGTCTACCTCGAGCACGTCGCCGGCCGCTTCCCGACCTGGATCGCCCCGGTCCAGGTCGCGGTCCTGCCGATCACCGACGCTCACCACGACTGGACCAAAGAGGTCGAGGCTGCGCTGGTCGCCGCTGGCCTGCGCGTCGAGACCGACCTGCGCAGCGAGAAGCTCGGCCTCAAGATCCGCGAGGCGACGCTGCTGCGCGTCCCGTACATGCTCGTGCTCGGCGACAAGGAGGTCGAGGCCCGCGGCGTCGCCCCGCGTAGCCGCGACGGCAAGACCGGCCCGCTGGAGCCGCTCGCGGACTTCGTCGCGCGGCTCGCCGACGAGTCCAAGATCCCGGCCTGACGCGCCCCGCTGGGGCCTCACCCGCAGCCTGGCGCCGGCGGCGAGACGCCATCGGAGCGGGGCGGATCTCCGACGCATGGCGGCAGATCTACCGGGGGACCCGGCGAAAGGAGCCGAGAAAAGCAACGAAAGGCCCGCGATGCCGCTTGACGCGCGGCCGCGATCGCTCGCACACTGTCGCCCCGTCCGGCGGGTATTCGCACCACTCGCGATCCTCGCCGGCCGCATTCTCTCGCAGGAGCACGACCATCGGCCGCAGACAATCCAAACCCAAGCCGCGCGTAGAGACCCATCGCGTCGGTCGCCGCATCCGAGTCAAGGAAGTGCGCGTCATCGACGACAAGGGTGAGCAGCTTGGCATCATGACCACTCAGGAAGCCATGTCCCGCGCCGATGAGCTCGGTCTTCAGCTGGTTGAAGTCAACCCGAAGACCGTGCCTCCGGTGTGCAAGATCATGGATTACGGGAAGTTCAAGTACGAGACTTCCAAGCGCGACCGCGAGGCCAAGAAGCACCAGAAGACCACCGAGCTCAAGGAAGTCAAGTTCCGGCCGAAGACCCACGACCACGACTTCGGCTTCAAGACCCGGCACATTCGGCGCTTCATCGAGGAGGGCGACAAGGTCAAGCTTGTGGTCCAGTTCCGCGGCCGCGAGATCACCCACCCCGAGACCGGTCGCAAGATCCTCGACAAGGTGATCACCGCGCTCGCCGACGTGACCCTCATCCTGCAAATGGCGCAGATGGAGGGCAACCGCATGAACATGGTCCTGGGTCCCAAGCCCAAGCGTGACATGCCCAAGGGCGCCCCGGCCAAGCCGACCGGTCCGTCCGCCCCGCGTCCGATCCAGCCTCCGCACCCGGCAGCGGTCGCAGCAGCGGCAGCCAAGGCGGCAGCCGCAGCGGCAGCAGCGGCAGCAGCAGCAGCCGCTGCGCCTCCGGACGCCGCTTCGGATGAGGACGACGACGAGGATTACGACGACGACCTCATCGACGACACCACCGGCCTCGACGACATCGATGATGCCGCTGGTACCGCTGGTACCGCTGAGCCCGCCAGTGCCGATGATGTCGCTGATGTCGCTGATGTCGATGATGCCGATGCACCACCGACCGAGTAGAAACCGGCTCACACGCTCCGGCGTGTGAGCCAACCCAAGAACCCATCCTGATATCCGGCCTGGAAGGGCCCATACCCGCCGTGGTACGGGCACCCAGGCTCTTGCCTGCCTCGGACGCCTGAGGTACATAAGCCCCCCCTTCGGACAAGCCATGCCAAAGATGAAGTCCCATTCGGGCGCGAAGAAGCGCTTTCGCTTTACCTCCACGGGTAAAGTGAAGAGCAAGCACTCGCACAAGAACCACATCCTGACGAAGAAGAAGTCGGATCGCATCCGCAAGCTCAAGGGGACGCACGTCGTCTCCAAGCCCGATCAGATCCGCATTCACATCATGCTTCCGAATGGGAGGCCGTAAGCCATGCCTCGCGCAAAACGTGGATTTAAAGCCCGCCGTCGTCGTAACCGCATCCTGAAGGCCGCCAAAGGCTTCCGGGGCGGTCGCTCCAAGATGTTCCGTCGCGCCCTGGAGGCCGTGCACCACGCGTGGATGCACATGTACACCAGTCGCAAGGGCCTCAAGCGCGTCATGCGTCGCCTGTGGATCGTCCGCCTCAACGCGGCCGCCCGCATCGAGGGGCTCAGCTACAGCCGCCTGATCGAAGGCATCGGCAAGGCCGGCATCGCCCTCGACCGCAAGGTGCTCTCGGACCTCGCCATCTTCGACCCGCCGGGCTTCG
>JAYUXQ010001088.1:0-3014 GCA_043752905.1 Nannocystis sp.
AGCACCGAGGTAATTCCCCTCGGGCCCGAAGAAATGGTTGTAGACGACGGCGAAGATCACCGCGAGGCCGAGGCCCGTGCGCCGCGTCAACCGGGGCCCGCAGCTCCTCCGGCCGCTGTCGTCGACGACCATCGCGCCGAGCTCACGGATCTCGACGGGCGGGGCCTCCAGAGCCGCCAGGAGGAGGGTGGCGGGCGTTGGTTCATAACCGCGCGCGCCTCCGCGAGACCGACAACGTCGTGACGCACGTCTCAGCTACGGGCGGAGCTCTCGGGGGCCTCGACGATCTCTTCACCGGTCTCGACGCGGATCGTCTGACCGCGGACCCCGCGGGCCTGGATCTTCTGCAGGAGGATCGCGCTCGGTCCGCCCGTGTTGATCCACCCCTCGCTGGACTCGTCGACGAGGTTGCCAAAAAACGTGATGATGCGCAGCGGGACCCTGGGCGTCACCTGCAGGCCGTTCTTTTGCCAGTAGAAGAACGGGCTGTACCACAGCGTGTCGATCGTCTCCCACGTATCGTCGCGCTTGAAGGTGTGCGTCGTGATGTTCTGTTCCATGGCGGCCCCGGCAGATTCATAAGTCCGGGTCCGGACCGGAGCAAGCCGCGGGCCCCGCTGTAACCGGAGGCCGCGCCGCCGACGATGATCCACGCGGCCACCTGACCGCCTTCGGAAGCTTTGTGACTTTCTCGGCGCCCCTTCGGCGGGGGTCTGCGTGCCTCGAAGCACACCGAGGGGTCTCTCGCGCGGGCGCGCAAACGGGTAGACCTCGGGCCATGCAAGAAGAGACCGCCACCGTCATGCCCGTCACCGGATTCGGCGGGCTGGAGCTGCCCGAGACGCTGCTTCAGGTGCTGCGTGAGGTCGGCTACGAGTCGCCCTCCCCGATCCAGGCCCAGACGATCCCGCACCTGATGGCCGGGCGCGACCTGCTGGGTCAGGCCCAGACCGGTACCGGCAAGACCGCCGCCTTCGCGCTGCCGATCCTGGCGCGTCTCGAGCTCGACAAGCGGCCGCCGCAGGCGCTGGTGCTGACGCCGACCCGCGAGCTCGGGATCCAGGTCGCCGAGGCGTTCCAGCGCTACGCGGCCCACCTGCCCGGCTTTCGCGTCCTGCCGATCTACGGCGGTCAGAGCTACGGTCCGCAGTTTCAGGCGCTGAGTCGCGGCGTCCACGTCGTCGTCGGCACGCCGGGCCGCATCATCGACCACCTCGAGCGCGGCTCGCTCGACCTCTCGCAGCTCAAGTACCTCGTGCTCGACGAGGCCGACGAGATGCTCCGCATGGGCTTCATCGACGACGTCGAGACGATCCTGCGCAAGACCCCGGCGGAGCGGCAGACCTGCCTGTTCTCGGCCACTCTCCCCGCGCCGATCCGTCGGATCGCGCAGACGTACATGCGCAAGCCGGTCGAGGTCACGATCGCCGCCAAGACGCGCACCGCCGACAACATCCGCCAGCGCTTCTGGCAGGTCAGCGGCATGCACAAGCTCGACGCGCTGACCCGCATCCTCGAGGCCGAGCCCTTCGACGCGATGATCGTGTTCGCGCGGACCAAGCAGTCGACCGACGAGCTGGCCGAGCGCCTGCGGGCCCGCGGCTTCGCGGCGGAGGCGATCAACGGCGACATCCAGCAGAGCCAGCGCGAGCGCACGATCGCCATGCTGCGCGACGGCAAGATCGACATCCTGGTCGCCACCGACGTCGCTGCGCGCGGCCTCGACGTCGACCGCGTCAGCCACGTCATCAACTTCGACGTGCCGACCGACCCGGAGAGCTACGTCCACCGCATCGGCCGCACCGGCCGCGCCGGCCGCAGCGGCGAGGCGATCCTGTTCATCTCACCGCGCGAGCAGAACCTGCTGCGGATCATCGAGCGCGCGACCCGGCAGCCGATCACGCTGATGCAGCTACCGACGATCAAGGCCGTCAACGATGTCCGGATCAGCAAGTTCAAGCAGCAGATCCGCGACACCCTCGCCAGCGGCGATCTGGACCTGTACCGCGGCATCATCGAGGAGTTCGAGCGCGAGGAGAACGTGCCCGCGATCGAGGTCGCCGCCGCGCTGGCCCGCCTGTTCCGCGGCGATGAGCCGCTGTTGCTGGTCAAGCCCGACCGCAGCAGCGAGCGACCCCCCGAGCGCACCGAGGACCGTCGCCCCGAGCGCACCTTCGAGCCGCACCCCGAGGGCGGCGAGCGCCCGCGCAAGGTCCGGCAAGAGCGCGCCCCGGACCCCGGCATGGCGACCTTTCGCGTCGAGGTCGGCTATCAACATAACATCCGCCCCGGCAACCTCGTCGGCGCGATCGCCAACGAGGCCAACCTCGCGAGCAAGCAGATCGGTCGCATCGAGATCCTCGACGACTACAGCCTCATCGACCTGCCCGAGGACCTCGCACCCGAGGTGTTCGAGCACCTCAAGACCGTGTGGTGCGGCGGCCAACAGCTTCGCATCACCCGCGACGGCGAGACCCCGGATACCACCGGCAAGACGCCCGGCAAGCCGGCCCCCCCGCCCCGTCGCAGGGTCTTCGGCAAGCCGTTCCGCCCGGCCCGCAAAGGCCCTCGGCCGGAGTGACGGCCGTGGTGCGCCAAGGACTTACGACCGCGGCCGAAAGCACCATGCCTTCCGTGGACTTTCAGGCCCGCGATGGTGAGTCACGGATCGGTCGTGACCGATCAGCGAGGTATAAATTGCTGGTCAGGGTCATCACGCCCTATGAACATTGGCTTCGTGCCCCGGCGACTCGGGCTCCTCGGAAGTGACCCTGGCAAACAGATCCACGAGAAGATCTATGAGGTCCAACGCGGACACCGCCCTGATCGCGCTGCTCGAGGCCGAGGGGATGCGCTTCCCGCTCGACGAGGCCGCCAAGGCGTGGACGACGTCGCACTCCGAGGAACTCGACGCATCCAACGTGGCGTGACAAACTCAAGCCTCGTCTTGGGTCATCCTGACCACAATTGGGCCATCCTGACCACAATTGGGCCATCCGCAGCCGCACGGTCAC
>JAYUXQ010001089.1:0-3005 GCA_043752905.1 Nannocystis sp.
CCCTCCTGTCCTCGAGGACAGCCCGCGCCGCTTCGGCCAGCTCGACCGATCAGCCCGCGCCGCTTCGGCCAGCTCGACCGATCAGCCCTCGTCGCCGGGCGCCTGCCTGCCCCGCTTCTTCGCGCCGGTCTGCTTCTTGGCGTCGAGCCGGCGGCGCACCCCGCCCGCGGTCGGTCGGGTCGCGCGACGCGGGCGCGGCAGCACCTGGGCCCGCTCTAGCAGGTGCTGGAGCTTGTGCACCGCGTCATTGAGGTTTCGCCCCTGGTCGCGGGTCAGCGCGCTGGTCAGTACGATCTCGTCGCCGAGCGTCAGGCGCGAGCCGGCCAGCGTACGCAGGCGTGCACCTGTCTTTTCGGTCAGGCCGTGGATGCAGGCCAGTGCGACCCGCAGCTCGACCTTCGAGGCGACCTTGTTGACGTTCTGCCCGCCGGGTCCCGACGAGCGCACGGCTCGCCAGCACAGCGCCCACGCGGGCACGCGCACGGCCGGCGCTGCGATCAGGTCACCAAGGGACATGGCGGCGCGAAGCTTTCGTCATCCGTCGCGGCTTGGCAAGGGGCTCAGCGCGGGAACCCGGGCGCCAGCGTCGCTGCCATCCGCGTCGGCGCGACCACGCCCCGCACCCGCATCGACCGCTCCTGGGCCGCGCACTGGGTCGCGTCGCCGGTCAACCGCGCCGACTGCCAGCGCGCCGCCACGGCCCACAGGCGCATGCCGGCCCCGTCGAAGCCCGCTGTCGCCACCGCCAGCGCGCGCCGGGCTTGCTCGCGGTCGCCACGCTGGGCCAGCGCGGCGGATCGCAGGAGGTATGCGAAGGGGTCGGCCCAGCGCGCGCTCTGGCGGGTGATCGTCGCCGCCGAAGATTCGGCCACCGACCTCAGCTGCGCCGCCACACTCCCCACACTCGCGAGCGCGGCCTGCAGCGCCGCCGCCCCGCGCCAGAACTCGCCGAGCACCCGGCCATATTGCCCCTGATACAGATAGGACGCCGCGAACGACGGCCAGCGCTCGGCGCAGCGGGCCCACGCGCGCGGGCCGTCGCCGCTGTACACGTCGATCGCCCGCGCTGCAATAAAGGCGGTCGCCCGCTCGCGTGCGAAGCCCTCACGGGGCCAGCGACCGAGCGTCGCCGTCAGCTCCTGCGTCGCCCCGGCCGGGTCGTCGGCCGCCAGCATCGCGAACACGTACATGCCGACGCTGAGCCGCCCGTCGTTCGCGCGGTCGCCCTCCGCCTGCAACATCGCCAGACACTCATCTCGACGCAGGCGCATGCCCTGGAGGTCGCCGAGGTAGAAGTTACAGTCGAGGATCCACTGCCCGCACATGCCGTATACGACCGCCGCGCCGGCGTTGCGCGTCCGATGGCTGCCGGCCCGCGGCAACGCCGACTCGAAGTGTCCGAGCGCCGTCCGCCACGCCCCGACGTTGAACGCCGCGAACCCGGCGCACACCGGGATGTAGCGCTCGCCGTGATGGCCGTGAACCGCCGCGATCGCCCGCGCCTGGTCGAGCAGGCGCCCGGCCTCGACCGCCCCCGCCGTCCCCGCGTGCGCGACGTAGGCGGCGTACCCCGCGACCGCCCGCACGATCCGCCGCGGCTCGCCGACCTCCAGGCACTGTCGCAGGTGCTCCAGTTGATACATGCGGGCCGTCAGCGGATCGACGTTGACGACCGCGAGCCGGGCCGTCTGCAGCGTGTCCAGGCGCAGCAGCATCTCCTCGGGGACCTCCGCCTCGCTGCGGCTGTCGAACCGCAGTCCATTGCGACGCAGCCACAGCCCGTGCAACGCCACCCGCGTCGCCCGGCTCAAACCGTTGCGCGGCGGCGGCTGCCCGAGCGCCGTCAACACCTCCTGCAGCAGCTCCATCCCGCGACGCGGCGCGCCGCAGTTGAGCAGCATCTCCGCCGCGCGCTGGCGCAGGCGCAGCGCCTGGACCGGCGGCGCCTCGGCGGCCGCGGCCAGGAAGCACGCCGCAGCGTCCGCCAGCTGGCCCGCGTGCATCAACGCCTGGGCCGCGTCGACGCGCAGCGCCAGCCGCCCCGCGCCGTCGTCCACCGGACACAACGGGATCGCCGCGAGCGACAGCTCCGCCGCGCGCGCGAACGCCAGCGCCTTGGTCGCGCGGCTCGCCGCCGTGATCATGTGCTGGCGCGCCGAGGCCGGGTCGCCCGCGGCGAACAAATGATGTGCGAGGATCTCCGGCTCGATCGGCGCCTCGCCCTGCAGGAGCGAGTAAGCCGCGATCGTCGCCGCCAGCCGCCGATGACAGTCGCGCACGCGCACGTCGACGAGGCCCGCGAGCACCGTCTCGCGGATGCGATCGTGACACACCTCGATCAGCTCGCCGCGCTCGCTGCGACTGGCTCGCACCAGCCCCGCCGCCCCGAGCGTCTGCAACGCCGCGCGCCCGGTCGCCGTCTGACCCGGCAGTGAGATCACCAGATCCCGCGTCAACGGCCTCGCGGCGACCGCCAGCAGCTCGAGCATGTCCCGCGCCGACTCCGGCAATTGAGCCACCCGCGCGCCGATCAGGTCCTCGAGGCGCGCCGGCCAGGCGCCCACGCCCGCCGACATGCAGCCGAGCATGTCGTGCACGAGCTCGTGTACGAACAACGGGATCCCGGCCGACTCGCGCGCGACTATCATGGCGCTCGCGCCCGCCGGCCCCGGCCCGAGCAGCGCCCGCGCCAGCCGCTCCGCCTCGTCGATCGTCAGCGGCTCGAGCGTCAGCTCCCACACCCGCGCCCCGCCACCGCGCAGCTGCTGCAACAGCCCCCGCACCACCGGCGCCGGCCCGCTCGCGCCAGCGCGATAGCTCGTCAACAACAGGCACGACGGCGCCGGAGCGCTGACCAGCGCGGCCAGCAGCGTCGCGCTGTCGGCGTCGGCCCAGTGCAAGTCATCGATGTACAGCACCACCGCCGTGCGCGCCGCGATCGCCCCCAGCAGCGCCTTGAAGGCCGTGTACGCCCGATGCCGCCAGCGCGAGTCCGGAGCCGTCGC
>JAYUXQ010001090.1:0-3003 GCA_043752905.1 Nannocystis sp.
GATGCAGACCCCGCGACGGTGCTTGTTTCGCGCCAGCGCCCGGACCCCGCAGGGGCCCGCCCTCGTCACGGCACCGGCGCAGCGGCGAGGTCACGACGCAGCCAGGCGTCGTGGACCTGGCGCAGCGCGACATCGAGACCCATGGGACGATAGCCCAGCTCGCGCGCCGCCTTGTCGCAGAGGATGCGGCGGTTGCCGTCGAGCTGGCGCAGGTCCTCGGGCGTGAAGGTCGGCCGGGTGCCGGTCAGGCGAGCGAAGGCTGCCATCACCGGGAGGCCGGCGCGGGCCATCATCATCGGGACCGACAGGAGCGGCAGCCGGGCGCCGCTGAGTGGTTGCACGCGGCGCAGCATCGCCGTCAGAGATCCATACTCGCCGCCGAGAATGTAGCTCTCGCCGCTGCGGCCACGCTCCGCGGCCGCCATCGCGCCAGCGACGACGTCACCGACCGCGACCGCGTTGAATCCGCCGCGCACAGTGGCCGGCAGCGTGCCGCCGAAGTAGGCGAAGAACAGGCTGCGGACCACGCCGATGTGATGCGTCTCGTTGGCGCCGATGACGACCGTCGGATGGACGATGACCGCATCGAGGCCGTCGGCGATCGCGGCGCGGACGATCGCCTCGGCGACCACCTTGGAGCGGACGTAGGGCGATCCGACGGTCACTTGCAGGCGCGCGCGCGTCTCGTCGAGCGGGTCGTCGTGCGGGGCCGGGTCGAACACGACGATCGACGAGAAGTAGACCATGCGTCGCGCACCGACGGCCTTCGCCGCGACGGCCGCGTTGCGAGCCCCCTCGACGTTGACCTGCCACATGCGCGGGTCATGCTTCGCGCTGGTGCTGACGATCGCCGCGAGGTGGAACACGGTCTCGGCGTCGGCGAACGCGGCCTGCAATGCCGCGAGGTCGCGGACATCCGCGACGACGACCTCGATCGCCAGGTCGCGCAGCAGCTGCGCCTGCCGGTCGCCCGGCAGCACGACGGCGCGCACCACCTTGCCCGCGGCGCGCAGCGCTCGACACAGCTCGAGGCCGACCTGACCGGTCGCGCCGGTCACTACCTGGATCCCACTCATGTTCGTCAGAACACGAACGGTATCAGAATCCGGCGATGCCGGGGATAGTCAGGGAACGTGCGGTGGTACCAGCGATGATTGGCGATCGCGCGCGGGATGAGGTTGGCGGCCGACAGTGTCAGGATGAAGACCCCTGCGAGCGACCAGGTCAGCAGCGCGAAGCCAGTCCACGCCACCAGCTCGCCGAGATACTGCGGATTACTGACCAGCATATAGCCGCCACCGCGAGGGATGCGATAGACCTTGGTGCCGCGGTCGACCTCGGCGGCGCTGCGCAGACGGCGAACCACCGCGTCGGAGTGGACATTGAGCGCGAGTCCGCCCGCATACAGCGCGAGGCCGAGGATGAAGCGGGGATCACCGAACCAGTCGGCGGTGAGGTGATCTG
The DNA here is from genome assembly GCA_043752905.1 of Nannocystis sp. GTDB lineage: Bacteria > Myxococcota_A > Polyangia > Nannocystales > Nannocystaceae > Nannocystis. The sequence goes on from JAYUXQ010001090.1 coordinate 1,465, forward strand.
CGTAGCGCGAGAGGTAATAGCCGCTCAGATAACCGTGGATCGAGGTCACGATCATCCCGAAGGCGACGAGGACCACGCTAAAGGTCCGGCTGCCCCGCGGCACCCGCATCATCAGCGGAAACAGGAATCCCCGGTTGAGGTAATGCAGGCCCCAGATCCCCGCGATGACCATCGGCGCGCTCGCCGTTGCGCGCGGTCCGCTGAGGAACGCGGGCCAGAACACCAGCGTCGCCGGCAGCTCCATCAACAGCCAGCCGAGCCGCGCGTCGACCTTGGCCCACGGCCACGTGTCACCAAAGCGCCCGTAAGGCGCGTTGAGGAAGCGCAGCCCCAACACCGTGAAGACCGGCATCAGCAACGCCACCAGCAAGATCGTGTCGTAGACCGGATCGCCCGTGTACCAGCGCATTTGCAGCGTGTAGCACGGCGCGCGAGAAAATAGTAAACCAGCCGCGATGACGACCGAGCACGAGCCGCTGCGAGGCGATGACCGCGGGGTCCGCGACAACGGGCGCACGCACAGCTGGGACACCACCTGCGACGTCGTCGTCGTCGGCCTCGGCGCCGCCGGCGGGAGCGCGGCGATCGAGGCCCGGTCGCGCGGCGCGGACGTGCTGGTGGTCGACCGCTTCGGTGGCGGCGGGGCGACCGGCAAGAGCGCGGGCATCATCTACTTCGGCGGCGGCACCGAACTTCAGATCTCGGCCGGCTACGAGGACACGCCCGAGAACATGTTCAACTATCTCGCCCTCGAGCTCGCTTTGGAGACCAGCGGCACCGTCACGCCCGCGACCCTGCGCCGCTTCTGCGAGACCAGCGTCGCCAACTTCGAGTGGCTGCGGCGCCTCGGCGTCCCGTTCCCCGCCAGCGGCACCGCCTGCAAGTCGTCGTACCCGTCCGACGACTGCACGCTGTACTTCTCGGGCAACGAGTTGTGTCACCCCTACGCCGACCACGCGACGCCGGCCCCGCGCGGGCACCGGCCGCTCGGCAAGGGCCTCACCGGCCACCTCTCCGCGGAGGCCCTGCGCCACGGCGCGCTCGAGCTCGGCGTCACGCTGCGAACCTTCACCCGGGCCGAGCGCGTGGTGGTCGACCGCGACGGCGAGGTCCTCGGCGTGGTGCTGTGCGAGATGAACTCGCCGCGCCTGCGCAACCCGGCGAGCGAGGCGATCGAGCTGCTGGTCCGCTACGGCGGCGGCATCAGCTCGCGCATCGGTGGCGTGCTGCAGAGCACGCTGCGGGCGCTCGAGCGCGGCTGCGTGCGTCGCTACGTGCGCGCGCGCAAGGGCGTGGTGCTCGGCACCGGCGGCTTCGTGTTCGACCGGGCGCTGATGCGCGAGCACTCGCCCAAGTACGCCGGTTGCAGCATGCGCCTGGGCACCGCCGGCGACGACGGCTCGGGCATCAAGATCGGCAAGGCCGCCGGCGGCGCGCTCGGCAAGATGGACCGCTGCACCGCGTGGCGCTTCATCGACCCGCCCGATGCGTGGTGGGGCGGCATTTTGGTCGGCCGCAGCGGCGAGCGCATCTGCAACG
>JAYUXQ010001091.1:0-7429 GCA_043752905.1 Nannocystis sp.
TAAGCCACCGCCGATGTCGCGCTGACCTGTCCCGGGGGACAGGTGATCAGACCACGCGGCCGAGCTGCTCGAGCAGGCGGGCGAGGTGGTCGGCGTCCAGGCCGGAGAGCTGGCGGCCGAAGTCGACCTGCACGCCGCCGGGCCAGAAGCGGGTGCGGTGGGTCGGGTGGTCGGCGAGGGCGACCAGCAGGGCCTCGGGCATCGACTCGAGGCGACGGGTGTTGCCGACGACGCGGTGTCCGCCCTCGTCGGGGATGAGCTCGACCTCGGGGCGACCGCGGCCGGGGACGCCGAGGGTGAGCTCGACCGACCAGCCGCGCCGGCGCTCACGCGCACGCAGCTGGAGGGGGTTATGCTCGAGGTCGCCGCGCAGCGAGACCACGCGACCGTCGGCCTGCTCGAGGCTGACGGGCGCGGGCAGGCCGAGGCGCGTGGCGAGGTCGGCGAGGGTCTGCTCGAGCGCGGCGGGCGGTGCGGTGATCACCTCGTTGGGGTCGGGCGGTGCGCCGGCGGTGGCGTCGAGCAGGACCAGGTAACCGGCGGTCAGCATCAGCGCGAGCTGGGGGCTGCTCAGGCCGAGGCCGGCGGTGATCATGATCGCCAGGCCGAGGCCGCGGGTGTGATCGCGGCCGGAGATCAGGGCGCCGCTGAGGGTGGTCAGCAGCACGAACAGGCCGAGCATCGCGGCGCCGAGCTTCCAGCCCGGGACGTAGCCAGGGTAGGGCAGGTCGAAGCCGAACAGCGAGCGCACCAGACCGCCGAGGTCGCCCTCGAGGTCGCCGAAGCGCTGCAGATACACGCGATAGAGGCCGAGGGTCATCACGCCGGCGCCGAGAGTGACGAGCAGGCGCAGGACGGCGTCGATCTGCGGGCGCAGCAGCAGCAGGCCGGCGAGGCTGGCGACGATCACGGCGGTCATGACCGGCGCGGCGGCGGCGAGGCCGAGCGGGACCCCGGCGAGCGCCGCGGCCCCGCCGAGGACGACGCGCACCGCGGCCGGCGTGGCGGTGAGCAAGAGCCAGACGCGCAGGCGCGTCGGGCCGAGCGTCGGCCACAGGGAAGCCAGCGCGATCGGCCATGTCGCAAGGGACAGGGCCGTTCCGACCTGTCCGATCGGTCCGGTGAAGTCGCTGTCGCGCGCGAGCAAATGCTCGGTCAGCAACAGCGCCGCGCCGACCGCAGCCGGCGCGGCCGGCAGCCAGCGCAGACGCCCGAGCTTTGGATCCCTGAGCCACTGCAGCGGGATGACCACGCACAGCGCGGCGCACACGAGGGTCAGGAAGTGATGCAGGATGAACTCGCCGTGGTAGGCGAGGCCGAGCCGCGTGACACCGCCGCGCCAGATCAGCAGGCCGGCGAGCACGGGGCCGGCGAGGGCGATGCCGGCGGCCACGCGGGGGCGGGCGCGCAGCACCCACGCGAGCAGGCTGGAGGCCGCGAGCGCGAGCACGATGAGGATGTACATGCGCGGGCCCTCGCGCGCGCCCCGGTGCAGGGCCTCCGGCGTGGCGAGGCCGAGCGTGACGCCTGCGATCAGCTGCAACAGGCCCGCGACCGCGGCCGCGGCCGCGGTCGCACCCACGGCGACCGGGCGCCCGGAGCTACAGTCGGCCGGGCTGTGGCTGGCGTCGGTCACGGACGAGACCGGATCTATCAGAGTTTGGGGTCGACCGATTGGGAGACCGGGCGACCGACCCAAAGAAGGGGCGACCAGGGGGTTACTAAAAAGAAAGGGGCTGACTAAAGGGGCTGACTAAGGGGCTGACTGAAGGGCGACTGAAGGGCGAATAGTGGGGTTCGAACCCACGACCTCTCGGACCACAACCGAGCGCTCTAACCGACTGAGCTATATTCGCCGTACGAGACTCTTCGATTATGAAAAAGCCCCCGCGGCCGAAGCGGCGGGGACGGCTGCATAACACAGCCGCGCGGCGCCTGACCAGCCCGTTTGCGGAAGAGTGTCGGGCGGCATCTCACGAGCGCGTGGGGCGCGAAGCTCGGGGCCGAGGTCGGTCGAGGCAGCTCAAGAGGCCGTGTCGTCGGCCGTGACGGACACGGCAGTCGGGGTAGGGTCGGCCGACCCGGCGGCCTCGGCCGTGACGGCCGTGTCCTCGGCGGTGACCTCGGCAGTGACCTCGGCAGTGACCTCGGCGGTGACCTCGGCCGTGATCTCGGCTGCGGCCGATGCGGGCACCTCGGCCGATGCGGGTACCTCGGCCGATTCGGTTGATTCGGTTGCCGCGGGCGGCTGGGTGGGTGGCGGCTTGGGGGCCTCGTGTTGGCCGGCGCCCGGGTGGTCCTTGAGCACGCGCAGCCACAGCGGGAACACCTCGAAGACGGCCTCGGCGAACGGGCGGGGGACGACGCAGTGGGCGAGGCCGTGATGGGACATGAAGGCGACGATGGCGGCGCTGCCCTCGGTCAGCTGGGTGCGCAGCTCCGGCTCGAGCATCAGGCGCGAGAGGTTGCCGGTCAGCGTGGTGAAGTGGAAGGCCTCGGCGTGCTCGCCGGGGATCGCATGGGCGGCGTCGAGGCGGCCGCGGTCGACGGCGCGGCGGATGGCGTCGTAGGCCTCGCCCTTGCCGGCGCGCTTGAGGGCGACGACGTCGATCCCCGGCCGGGGGCCGGACGGGCCGGGCTTGCCGGACTGGTTCGGGCGGCTGGATTGCCCGGGCTTATCCGAGGGGGGACCGGACCGAGTGCCGGACGGATTACCGGGTCTGCCGGAGTGCTGGCCGGGACGGCCGCTGCGGGGGCCCTGCGGTCCGGACTGTGGACCGTGCGTGCGATCCGGGCTGGCCTTTCGGTCCTGTCCCTTGGGACTGGTACCCTTGCGTTCGGCGGCGGCGACTTCGGCGGCGGTCACGAGACCGGCCGCGGCGAGCTTGGCCTTGAGGTCGAGCATGGGCGCCGAGCTATAACATGGAGTGACTTGCGAGATCCCGGCTATGCGGGCTCGATGAGGGCCTGGAGCGAGACCTCGTCGACCGGTGTGACGCCGGTGAAGCGCAGGGCGAGGCCGGGGGCGCGGCCTTCGCGTTGCGTGCCGACGCGGACCACCTCGGCGGCCAGCACGAGCGGATTCCGCTGCGCGCCGCGGCGGAGCATGACCTGTACGGCGCTGCCGACGGGCAGCGGTCGGGCGGTCCGTACGAACATGCCGTGCCCGGAGAGGTCGAGGGTCTGCACAGCGAGCCGCCAGCGCGGCGCGGCGGCCTCCGGGGCGCGAAGCTCGGCGTCGATGTGCACCTGGGCCCGCGGCCGCGTGCGCCGCTCGAGCCCGGTGTGCCCGGGCCCGGTGTGCTCGGGCCCGGTGTGCCCGGGCCCGGAGGAAGTTTCGGTGTCGGCGTGATGGCCGGTCCCGGAGTGGTTGTCGCCAGTCATGTCGAGGTCCCCAGTCAACAGGTGGGGGCAGACCGTATCACCCGTGAACACTGATTAAACATCGTTCGTGGGCGATCGTTTTGCGTCAGTACGTCTGGCCGGGGCGGACGCCCGGGACCGCGGGCCCCTCGCGGGGCTCCAATGCGCGCTGCCGCGAGCGCGCTTGACCGGCCGGCGACATCGGGTCCATCCTCTCGCCGCTTTGAAGGTCCACCTGATCGGCATCGGCGGCACGGGTATGGGCGCGCTCGCGGGCCTGCTCAAGCAGGCGGGGCACGACGTGCGGGGGTCGGATGGGCCGCTCTATCCGCCGATGTCGACGCAGCTGGCCCAGGCCGGCGTGCCGGTGATGACGGGCTTTCGCGCGGAGAACCTCGACTGGGGCCCCGACTGCGTGGTGGTCGGCAACGTGTGCAGCCGCGACCACGTCGAGGTGGTCGCCGCGAGCGAGCGCGGGCTGACGCTCGAGAGCTTCCCGTCGCTGCTGGAGAAGTTGATGTTACCGGGCCGGCGCTCGCTGGTGGTCGCGGGCACGCATGGCAAGACGACGACGTCGGCGCTGCTGACCTGGCTGCTGGTGGTCGCGGGTCAGCGGCCGTCGGCGCTAATCGGTGGGGTGCCGCAGAACCTCGGCCGCGGGGCGCTGTACGGCGCGGGCGAGGCGATCGTGCTCGAGGGCGACGAGTACGACACGGCGTTCTTCGACAAGGGCTCGAAGTTCTTTCATTACGCGCCGTTTCGGGCGACGGTCACCAGCGTCGAGTACGACCACGCGGACATCTTCGCGGACCTCGACGCGGTCAAGGCGGCGTTTCGCAGGTTCATCGCGCTGATCCCCGCCGAGGGTGATCTGATCGTATGTGCGGACGATGCCGGCGCGGTCGAGGTCACGGACGCGGCGAAGTGCAAGCTGACGACGTATCGCGTGCTCGCGGACGGCGACGACCCGGCGAGCGCCGACTACACGGCCCGGCCCTCGGTCAAGCGCGGCGGCGGTCAGACGCTCTTTGAGCTGTTCGAGCGCGGCGAGAGTCACGGCGAGTGGGCGACCTCCCTGGTCGGCGCGTACAACGTCGCCAACATCCTCGCGGCGGTGGCGATGGCCCGCAAGGAGGGCGCGCCGATCGAGGCGCTGCGCGACGGGGTGCGCCGGTTTCGCGGGGTCCGCAAGCGCCAGGAGCTGCTCGGCATCGCGGCGGGGATCCGCGTCGTCACCGACTTTGCCCATCATCCCACGGCGGTGAAGGTGACGGTCACGGCGGTGCGCCGGCACTTCCCGAACAACCAGCTCCACGTGTGCTTCGAGCCGCGCTCGGCGTCGTCGCGGCGCGCGGTGTTCTTCGAGGGCTACGCGGAGGCGTTCGCGGCGGCCTCGCGGGTCTATGTCGGCCCGCTGTTTAGCCCGGGGAAGATCCCGCCGGACCAGCGCCTCGATCCGCCACAATTGGCGAAGGCGATCGCGGCGCACGGCATCGAGGCCGCGGCGTACCCCAGCATCGACGAGCTCGGCGCGGCGGTGCTGACCCAGGTGGCGCCGGGCGACACGGTGCTGCTGCTGTCGAGCGGCTCGTTCGGCGAGCTCGGGAGCAGGCTGCTGCAGGGACTCGGCGACGCGTTCATGTTCGCGACGGCGGAGGACATGCCGGCGGTGCAGGCCCTGTGCTCGAGCTACGGCCTGGCGCCGACCGAGTACGATGACACGACCGAGACGCTGATCCTGCGCGAGCCGGAGGGCGACGTGGTCGGCTGTTGCAGCCTCAAGGTCGCGGGTACGCAGGCGCTGCTGTTCAACCTCGCGGTCGCGCGCAGTCGTCGAGGCGAGGGCCTCGGGTGGATCCTCGCGGACGGGACCATTCGCCGGGCGCGCAACGTCGGCGTGCGGGCGATCTACCTGGCGACCAGCGACGCGGCGGACTTCTTCGCCAACCGGGTCGGCTTCGTCGCGGCGCCGACCGACGAGGTCGACCCGTCGCTGCGCGAGAGCCCGCACTTCGCACCGATCCATCAAGGCGGTGTTTGCATGTCCTTCGACCCGACCTGGAAGCCCAAGCCGGGCTGATCGCATGCTGGCGACCCTGCTGTTCGCCGCGTACGCGATCGTGGCCCTCGCGGCCGGCGTGCTCGTGATCGCGGCGCGGCATGTCCGTACCTCGGTCGAGGCGCTGTTCGTCGCGCTGCTCGCGGGCACCTGTGCGTATGTACAGGTGATGGCGCCCGTGGTGGCGGCGACGCAGCTGGTGCTGCTCGCGGGGGCGACGATCGCGGCGCTGCGGCTGGCGGTCGGCGACGAGGTGCCGGGGCGGCTGGCGTGGCGGCGGCTGGCGGCGCTGGTGCCGGTCGTCGGGCTCGCGCTGGTGCTGGTGTCGACCTGGGCGCGGCAGTACGTGTGGACCGGGCGCGAGCTGCCGCCGGGCACGCGGCTCGGCGCGGCGGCGACGGTCGGGCAGGCGTGGGGCGATCTGTACGCGCCAGCGCTGGGGGCCGCCATGCTGGCGTTGCTGGTCGCCGCGATCGCGGGGCTTGCGACGCGCGAGCATCGGTTATAACCGCCGCGCGCCGATGACCGATCTGCCGATCACGCACCTCCTTTATCTGGCGAGCGGGCTGTTCGTGCTCGGCCTGGTCGGTGTGGTGCTGCGGCGCTCGCCGGGGCGGGCGCTGCTGGCCCTGGTGTTGCTGCTGTCGGCGACCGGCCTGGTGATGGCGACCTTCGCCCGCGCGTGGGCGCAGACCGGCGGCCAGGTGTTCGCGATCTTGCTGGTGGTGCTGACGGCGGTGTACGGGGTGGTCGGCGCGGCGCTGCTGCGGGGGCGCGCGTAGCCGATGCAGGCGCACGTCAGCCTGCTGGCGATCGTGGCCCTGCCGATGCTGGCCGGGCTGCTGATCTGCGGGTTCGAGGCGGCGTGGCGGCGGTGGTTCGGGGTGGAGAGGGCGCTCGCGCTGGCCGGTCGGGTCGCGCTCGGCGGGACGCTGCTGGCGGCGCTGTTGCTGGCCGCGGGCGTGTATGCGTCGAGCGTGCGGCCCGACCTCGGTCGGTTGCAGCCGGTGACGTGGGCCGGCGCCGGACACACGACGGCGCTCGACCTCGACCTCGAGCTCGGCGGGCTCGCGCTGGTCGTCTGCGCGGTGGCGCTGGTGATCGCGCTCGGGGTCCAGCTGGCGGCGCTCGGAGACCCGAAGAGCGGGGCGCGCAGCCTCGGGCGGGCGGCGCTGCTGCTCGCCGGGACGCTGATGATCGCGCTGTCGGCGACGCTGTGGGGCGCGGTGGTCGGCTGGCAGATCGTGGTGATCGTCGCATGTCTCCGCGGACAGGTGCGAGAGGACATGTCCGAAGGGGCAGGTGCGCCCGGCTGGCGTGCGAGCGACGCGGGGGTGTGGCTGGCGGTGCTGGCGACGACGGTCGGCGCGGGCGGGCTGGCGTTCGCGCTGCTCGGGCGCGGGGCCCTGCTCGGCGCGCAGGCCAGCCTGGTCGCCGGCAAGCTCGGGGGGCCGTTCGGGAGCGTGGCGCCAGCGAGCGTGGCGGCGGTCGGGCTGGTGATCGCGGTGCTCGGGAGGATCGCAGGGTTGCCGGCGGTGCTGCGGGGGGAGACGGCGGTCGCGCGGGCGGGGGTGCTCGGACTGGCGAGCGGCGCGGGGGTGCTGCTGCTGCTGCGCGCGCACATGCTGCTGGCGCTGGCACCGACGGTGATGGCCGCGCTGGCGCTCGTCGGAGCCGCGGTCGCGCTGCTGGCCGGGGTGGCGGCGCTGCGCACGGGCAGCCACGAGGAGACGCTCGCGCGGGTGGCCCAGGCGCAGCTGGGCTTTATTTTGGTGGCGATCGGGTTCGGGGCGTGGGCGCCGGCGTGCGGGCTGTTGCTCGCGTATGCGGTGGCGAGCGCGGCGCTCGGGCTCGGGCTCGGGGCGGGCAGCGGGGCCGGACACGCGGCGCGGGTGCTCGCGGGGCTCTCGCTGGCGGCGGTGCTGCCGACGGGGGCGACGCTGTGGCTCGGGGAGACGCTCGGCGTCGCGTTCATGTACATGAGCGCGTGGAGCCCGGGGCTCAATG
>JAYUXQ010001092.1:0-3002 GCA_043752905.1 Nannocystis sp.
CGCCGGCTGCCACGCCGGGTACGGCGCCGGCCCCGGTGGTGCGCCGGGGGACGATGCCGCGCTCGCAGGTGGGCGTGGTCGAGGCGCCCGCGGGGGGCGTGAAGGCCAGCCCGGGCGGGATGCCGCGGTACTTCAGGGCGCCGTTCCCCGACTCGGTGTGGCCGTCGCTGGTGGGACGCGAGCTGCTGGTGGTGTTTGGTTCGGGCGTGCGCGAGTGCGTGACGTTGCTTAAAAAGACTCCGGACGCGCTGTTCTACGTGCACCGCAAGAACGGCAACCAGCAGGCGCCGCTGTCGGCGGTGACCTCGTTGCACGAGAACTCGTGGGAGTGCAAGACGCACGACTCGACGCCCTCGGAGTGGGCGCGTAGCGGGGCCGGCACGGGGATCGGGTTCGCGGCGCTGGGCCTGGTGATGGGCGGGCTGTACGACGCCGCGCACCCGCAGCCGCGTTGCGAGCGGGACGCCGCGCCCGGTGTGACCTGCAAGGACGGCGCCGGGAATCTTCCTCACTTCATGTACTCGGTGCTCGGCGTGTCGATGACGACGCTGGCGACCCCGGTGGTGGCGATCGGTGGGCGCAGCGCGGGCCGTGACCTGCGCGTGAAGGGCAAGATCTGGGCGCGGGCGACCGGCTGGACGCTGTATGGCGCGGCGACGCTGATGAACATCCTGTGGCTGACCGGGTTCTACGGCGACGTCGAATCGTTGCAGGTGCGCGGGCTGACGACGGGGGCCGGCGTGCTCGGGCTCGGGGGCGCGGCGTTGATGTCGGTCGATGCGTTGATGGCCCGCCAGGAATTGATCTCGCTGCGCCGGCAGGACTCGCAACGAAGCGACCGGCCTTCGGGTCCGACGGCGCGCGGTGGGCTGCGCTTCGGGGCCCAGCCGATCGGGAACGCGGGGCAGATGCACGGGCTGAGCCTCGGGGTCGGCGGACGGTTCTAGGCGTGCTGACGGGCGCGCAGGTCGATGCGTACGAGCGCGACGGGGCGCTGGTGCTGCCGGGCTTCCTGTCCCCGGAGACATGTGCCGCGTTGATCGCCCGCGCCGAGCAGATCGCCGGGGCGCGGGCGAACGAGGGGCCGCGCTCGGTGTTCTCGACGGCCGAGCAGGCCAGGCGCAGCGACGAGTGGTTCCTCGGGTCCGGCGATCAGGTGCGCTGCTTCTTCGAGGAGCACGCGTTCACGGCCGGGGGGGCGCTCAAGGTCGAGGCGGCGCGGGCGATCAACAAGATCGGGCACGCGCTGCACGACCTCGACCCGGTGTTCGCGGCGGCCTCGTACGACCCGCGCCTGGCCGAGATCGCGGCGGCCGTCGGCCTGCGCGAGCCGCTGGCGATGCAGAGCATGGCAATTTTCAAGCAGCCGGGGATCGGCGGCGAGGTCGGCTGTCATCAGGACGGGACGTTCCTCTACACCGACCCGATGACGGTGCTCGGCTTGTGGATCGCGCTGGAGGACGCGACGACCGCCAATGGTTGCCTGTGGATCGCGCCGGGTGAGCATCGCGGTCCCCTGCGCCGGCGGTTTCGCCGGGCGGCCGGCGGCGGCAGCGAGTTCGTGGTCCTCGACCCGACGCCGTTGCCGGGGCCGGAGGCGCTGCGGGCGGTGCCGGTCGCGGCCGGCACACTCGTGCTGCTGCATGCACTCCTGCCGCATTTTAGCGGGGCCAACCGCTCGCCGCGGCGGCGCCTGGCGTACTCGCTGCATTGCGTCGAGTCGACCGCCGAATATCCGGCGTCGAACTGGCTGCAACGCGGGCCGCACATGCCGCCGCGGCGGCTCGCCGAGGGGCCGCCGGCGCTGGCGCGCGGATGGGTGCTGGTGTAGCGTCGCGGGCATGCTCGCTCGCTCGTTCGCCTCCTCCGCGCTGGTCCTCTCGCTCTGTGCCGCGTCGGCGTGTGGCGAGGCCGGCAAGACTGACACGAAGGCGGCGAAGGCGGAGGTCGAGGTGCCGCCGAGGGTCGAGCCGCAGCCCGTGACGCCGGCCGGGCCGGTTGTGCCGGCGGAGGAGTATGCGTGGGATCTGCCGCGCGGGCTCAAGGCGCCGGAGGTGCCGGCGGACAACCCGATGACGGTGGCCAAGGTGGAGCTCGGGCACGCGCTGTTCTTCGACAAGCGGCTCAGCGTCGACGGCACGCGCAGCTGTTACAGTTGCCACCAGAACGAGCTCGGTAACGCGGACGGTCGAGTCAAGGCGCTCGGACCCGGCGACAAGATCCTCGCGCGTAATACCCCGACGATCTGGAACGTGGCGTATCACGCGGAGCTGTACTGGGACGGGCGCTCGAAGGGCCTCGAGAAGCAGATGATCGGCGCGTGGAAGGGCGGCAACATGGGCGTCGGCGAGGCCAACCTCGCGGCCAAGGCGACCGAGATCGGCGCGCTGCCAGAGTACGCGGAGAAGTTTCGCGCGGTGTTCGGCGCGGGCGCAGTGACGCCGGAGCGCGTCGCCCAGGCGGTATCCGCCTACGAGCGCACGCTGCTGTGCGGCGCGACGGCGTGGGACAGCAACAGCATGGCGGCGGAGGCCCAGCGCGGCTGGGAGCTGTTCCGCGGCAAGGCGGCCTGCGCGACCTGCCACAGCGGCGACAATTTCGCGGACGGGCTGTATCACCGCGTCGGCGTCGGCGTGCCGGAGAGCGGCGAGGGCGGCGACCTCGGCCGCTTCGACGCGTCCAAGGCCGACGTCGACAAGTACAAGTTTCGCACGCCGACGCTGCGCAACGTCGGCCGCACGGCGCCCTACTTCCACGACGGCAGCGTCGCCGACCTGCGCGCCGCGGTGAAGCAGATGGCCGCGGGCGGCAATCGCAAGATCAAGGAGATCGACAGTAACTTGATGGACCGCGCCCTGACCGACGCGGAGGTCGACGACCTCGTCGCGTTCCTCAAGGCGCTCGACTGCCCGGGCCAGCTCGAGGTGATCGGCGACCAGACGGTCGCCGGCATCACCCCGGGCACGAGCTCGCCGGCGGACGCCAGGAGCGAGACCAAAGGC
>JAYUXQ010001093.1:0-2993 GCA_043752905.1 Nannocystis sp.
CGTGGCAGCGCTCCATGACGAACGCGAAGCGGGCCTCGAATTTGGCGCAGGTGGCCCGCAGCGCGTCCTCTGCGGCGATGCCGAGCTTTTGTCCGTAGCGGACCAGCACGAACATCAGGTCGCCGAACTCCTCCGCGACATGCTCCACATCGCCGGACAGGCGGGCCTCGTCGAGCTCCTCCCACTCCTCGCGGATCTTCGCCGACGCCCCGTCGATGCTCGGCCAATCGAAACCGACGCTCGCCGCCTTGTCCTGCAGCCGCCACGCGCGTTGCAGGGCCGGCAGGGCCCGGGGCACGCCGGCAAGCGGCTGCAGGGGCCCGCCCGCGCGGACCGCCCCCTCGCTGCGCTCCTGTTGCTTGATCTGCGCCCATTGCTTGCTGACCGCCGCCGCGTCGGCGGGCGCCTGGGCGCCCTCGCCGCGGGCGAACACGTGCGGGTGCCGGTGGATCATCTTCTCGCGGATCGCCGCGATCACACCGTCGAGATCGAAGGCGCCCTCACGCTCGCGGATCGCCGACTGGAACACGATCTGAAGCAGCAGGTCGCCGAGCTCGCGGCGGTGCGACTCGGGCTCGTCCATCGCCTCGAGCACCTCGTAGGCCTCCTCGATGAGGTATGGCCGCAGCGTGTCGAGGGTCTGCTCGCGGTCCCACGGGCACCCGTCCTCGGCGAGCAAGCGGTTCATCAGATCGCGCAGGCCATCGATGCCGTCGCGCAGTCCGAGCTGTCGATGTAGCGGCAACGGCCCGGCGGGCACGGTCTCGCCCTGTGTCTGCGTGGGCGCGTCACTGCCCGCCTTTGCCTCTCCGGGGTCGCGTGGTAAGGTCACGGCTGCGCCATACCACAGGGGCTACACACCCACCCGTGACCATCAAACTAAGCTTCGAAGATCAGGTGCCGCTGCAACTCGTCCTGGGTTCGGTCGGCGGTCAAGCGATGGAAGAGCTGCAGCGTTCGACGGGAGTCACGCTGCACGTGCGGGGCGGGGAGGTGACGATCGACGGCGAGGACTCCGCTGCCGCGCTCGTCGAACGCCTCCTGCGCCAGATGGTCGGCATGGCCCGCGGCGGCACCCCGATCCACGCGGGCGACCTCTCACGGGCGCTGGAGGTCATGCGGCGCGAGCCGCGAATCGACCTCCGCACCTTGTTCGACGACGCCGTCGTCGGCAAGACCGGCAGCGGCCGCCCGATCGCCCCACGCAGCCTGGCCCAGAAGTATTACGTGGATTGCCTGCGCCGCTACGACCTCAACTTCGGGGTCGGCCCGGCCGGCACCGGCAAGACCTACCTCGCCGTGGCGATGGGCGTGCGCATGCTGATGGACAAGCGCGTGCGCCGGATCTTGCTGACGCGCCCGGCGATCGAGGCCGGTGAGAACCTCGGGTTCTTGCCAGGCACCTTCGAGGAGAAGATCAGCCCGTACATGCGCCCGCTGTACGACGCCCTGCACGACATGCTCGACGTGCAAAAGGTCCTGCGGATGATGGAGCAGGGCATCATCGAGATCGCCCCGCTGGCCTACATGCGCGGGCGAACGCTCAGCGAGACGTTCCTGATCCTCGACGAGGCGCAGAACACCACGCCGGAACAGATGAAGATGTTCCTGACCCGCATTGGTCAAGGCACCCGGGTCGTCGTCACCGGCGACCCGACCCAGAACGACTTGCCGGGCGGCCGCCGCTCAGGCCTGACGCACGCCCTCAAGGTCCTGCGCGGGGTCGAGGGCATCGGCATCTGCCCATTCACCGCCGCGGACGTCATGCGCCACCAACTGGTCCAGCGCATCATCATCGCCTACGACCGCGAGGACCAGCGCCGCCGCGTCCCGCCGTCCTCGACCGCGGGTGCCGGTGCATCCGGTGCATCCGGTGCATCCGGTCCATCCAATGGGTCACGCCGCCCCGAGCTCCTGCCGGAGGTCGTCCCCGGCGACGACGCCTCCGATCGCGAACCTGACGACGTCACGGTCGCCGCCGACGAGCCCGGCGAGCTTGCCCCCAACGTCCTCACGACCAAGACCGAAGTCGTCGGAGGCTAGCCCTAGGCTAGCCCGCCTGCCGCCACGGCACCCGGTTCCAGGTTCCAGGTTCCCGGGCTCCCAGCTTCCAGCTCTCAGCTCTGGGTTCACCAGACCTGGGCGCGGGTCACATTATTAATCCAGACAGCCGCGTTACATTTAGTCGCATGCGCATCAGCCCCCGAAATAGGGTTGCGATGATGCGTCCCTCCGCCTGGCTCGTCCCGCTCACCGTACTCGCCCTGACCGCCTGTGGCTCCGAGAGCGTGGGTGGCACCGATGACGAGTCGACCGCGGCCAGCGGCGAGTCGAGCGGCGCCCCGGTCACATCGACTTCCGGCGACCCGGCGACCACCGACCCGACCACCGGCGCCTCCGCCACGACCACCGGCTCCTCGCAGGGCGCGACCGAGGGTACCACTGGCGGCCCCACCAACCCGACGACCACCGCGACCACCGCGACCGACTTCCTCCCCCCCGGCCCGCAGATCGACGACTGCTTCCCGCCCGACCAGTTCGACAAGCGGACCCTCGTCGTGTTCACCATGGGCGGCAACGACCTCGCCGCGATCGCCAAGGACGGCGCCAACGGCAAGCCCTACGACGAGGTCGTCGCCGACGCCGAGGAGGCCCTGCTGCTGATGCGCGAAGCCGTGCAGTGGTTCGTCGACGACCCAAACAAGTTCCCCAACGGTGTGTTCGTGGTGTTCGCCAACATCTACGAGTTCACCGATGGCACCGGCGACCTCATGTCCTGCCCGGCGCCGGCCTCGGCGGCTTCGACAAGCCCTGGGAGGACGTCGAGGCCCTCAAGCAGCTCGTCCTGTGGATCAACGAGCAGGTCATGGACATCGCCGTCTCGACCCAGACCGACATGCTCTTCCTGCTCGAGAACTTCTGCGGGCACGGCTTCAAGGCCGGCGACTCGACCGCCCCCTGCTACCGCGGCCCGAACAGCGAGACGCTGTTCG
>JAYUXQ010001094.1:0-7388 GCA_043752905.1 Nannocystis sp.
TCGCCGAGGAGGGCAACCCCGAGGAGTTGGGCGAGCGCCTGACGCTGATCGCCGCGATGGAGGCGGTGCGCTGCCTCGAGTCGGGGGTCCTTCAATGCCCGCGCGACGGGGATATCGGGGCCGTGTTCGGCTTCGGTTACCCGCCGATGCGCGGCGGACCGTTTCGCCACATCGACGCGCTCGGCCCCGGCGCCGTGCTGACCCGCCTCGCCGTGCTGCGCGAGCGCCACGGCGACGCCTACGCGGCCCCGGAGCTGCTCGTCCGCCTCGCCCGCGAGGGCAAGAATTTCGCAAGCCTCGGCAGCCCCGAAGGAGACCACGCATGAACGCCCGCACGATCCGTAACGTCGCCGTCATTGCCGGCGCCCGCACGCCCTTTTGCAAGGCGGGTGGTGCCTTTATCCGCCGTTCCGCGGTCCAGCTCGGCGCCGTCGCGGCGCGCGAGACCATGCTGCGCGCCGGGATCCGCCCGGACCGGGTCCAGCAGATCATCTTCGGCATCGTCTCGGCGCCGGTCGGCGCCCCGAACATCGCCCGCGAGATCGGGCTCGAGGCGGCCTTCCCGACCAGCGTGCCGGCGTACACGATCAGCCGCGCCTGCATCTCGTCGCACACGGCGGTCACGTCGGCGGCCGATCAGATCGCGCTCGGCAGGTCCGACGTGATCCTCGCCGGCGGGGCCGAGGTGCTCAGCGACGTGCCGATCCTCTACGGTCGCAAGTTCCGCGACGCGCTGTTCGTCGCCAGCAAGGCGCGGACGATGACCGACCGCCTGAAGGCATTCAGCAGCGTGCGCCTCGCCGACCTCGCCCCGGTGGCCCCGGCGATCGCCGAGCCCTCGAGCGGGCAGACGATGGGCCAGGCCGCCGAGAAGATGGCCAAGGACTTCGGCATCCTGCGCGCGGCGCAGGACCGCTTCGCCGCCAACAGCCACCAGCGGGCCGTCGCGGCCTGGAAGGCCGGGGCCTTCGCGCAGCGGGTCGCGCCCGTACCTGTCCCGAAGGGCAGGGAGCTCGGCATCGTCGAGCGCGACGATCACCCGCGCGAGGACACGACCGAGGAGAAGCTCGCCAGGTTGAGGCCGGTGTTCGACCGCGACTTCGGGTCGGTGACGGCAGGCAACGCCTCACCGCTGACGGACGGCGCCTCGGCGGTGTTGTTGGCCGCGGAGGAGGTCGCGCGCGCGGAGGGTTGGCCGATCCTCGGCATCCTGCGCGGCTACCATGTCACCGCGGACGACCCCTTCGAGCACCTGCTCATGGGCCCCGTTGGCGCGATCGCCGGCGTGCTCGACCAGACCGGGCTCGGCCTCGCCGACATGAACGTCATCGAGATGCACGAGGCCTTCGCCGCGCAGGTGCTCAGCAACATCCATGGGCTCGGCTCCGCGAAGTACTGCCAGGAGAAGCTCGGCCGCAGCACCGCGGTCGGTGAGGTCGACCCCGAGTTCGTCAACAAGTGGGGCGGTAGCATCAGCCTCGGACACCCCTTCGGCGCCACCGGCGGCCGCATGGTCCTGCAGCTGCTCGACCAGCTTCAGGCCAATGGCGGGCAGTTCGGCCTCATCTCCGCCTGCGCCGCCGGCGGCATGGGGGCGGCGATGGTGTTTGAGCGCGTCTGAGAGCGTTCGGCCGGAATTTGCCTCGCGGGGGTGTGGGGAGGGCACGGCCTCCCCGCACCCCCACACGAAAAATCCGTGGAAAGCGCGCGACCCGGCCTGCACCCGCCTTTGGGCTGGTTCGCGTCCGGGGGGACGTTGTTCGTGCACCGATGTCGCCTTCCGAGGCAACCTCGTATCTGCCCCTTCGGACAGGCGACCAAACGACCGCCGTGAGGCAAATTCCGGCCGAATGCACCTGCCCCCCTCAAGGCGTCACTCCCATTCGAGGAGGCTGAGGCTGGCGCGTACGAGGGACCCCATCGAATTGCAGGTGAGGAAGCGGTCGTCGTGGTGGTGGTGTGCGAGCTCCTGGCGCAGGCGGGCGACGTTGTCGTCGGGCGCGAGCTCGTCCTGGATCATCACGCTGAGGAGCTCGCCGAGCGCCTCGTGTTCGGCGCGGGCGCGGTGGCGCAGGAGCGTGTGTTCTTCTTCCTGGTACTGTCGGACCGACTCCGGCGTCATGCAGCGGATCGCCAGGAAGATGATCGCGTTGTTCTGCGAGTAGTACTTCGGCATATACACATTGCAGCGGCCCTCGTAGCTCTGCTGGTCGAAGTCGATCGCGCGGATGCGGTACATGGTCTCGTCGAAGTCGGGGATCACATGAACGACGAAGTTGCTCGAGTGCATGTCGCCGAGCAGGCGTAAAAAGCAGCGCTCGTTGAACTTGACGAACTCCTTGCCGAGCCGGACCTCGTCGATGTGCGAGTCTTTGAGGTTGTCGCGGATGAACTGGTCGCCCGGGATCCCCGAGATGTGCTCCTCGATCAGCGTCGTACCATCGGACAGGAAGTCGACGCGGTTGGGGGATAGCAGGTGTTCGAGCTCGAGCCCGTAGATCCGCGAGGCGTCGGCGTTCTTGACGTAGAAGTAGTCGAAGTTCTCGTTGAGCGTGTTGAGGATCCGGACGCGAAACGGCTGGGTGTTGCCGTAGGTGCAGACGTCGACGCGATCCGTCACCAGGTGCTTCATCAGCGAGGTGTTGCCCATGACGCGCAGGCTGGCGTAGATCCGGACCAGGTCCTGGTGGATCTGGGCGCGGTCCGAGGACGGGTAGAGCACCGACCGCCACAGCGTGTCGCGGCCGCGCTTGTCGTAGACGGGGGTCGTGTCGTCGTAGCGGGTCAGGTCCGTGTAGCTGACCGGCACCTCCGAGGCCCGGTTGTGCCGCTTCAAGAACCCGAAGAGCCCCTCCGAGACCCGGTAGCTCCGCTTCTTGCGCGAGATCATGGCCATGGGGGCCGAAGTCTGTCAGGCCGGGCTGTACCCGGCAAGCGGCGGTCGTGCGCCGAGTCATGATGTGGATCGTCGACCGGGCGCGCGGGGGTCTGGCGAAGTCGCGGTCGCCTCTGCCAAAATGCCCGGTCGATATGCACCTCCGTCCCCTGTCGCTCTGTCTCGCCGCGATCACCCTCACTGCCTGCGGAGACGACTCCGGCGGCGACACGGACGGCAGCAGCGGCGAGCCGAGCACCGGCGCGGACGCGGGCACGAGTGACACGCCGACGACCGACACACCGACGACGGACGCGGACAGCAGCGGCAGCTCGGGCGACGGCACGACCGGCGACGACACCGGCGAGGCGGCGTTCCCGGTCGGTGGTTGCGGCCTGCCGGAGTACCCGATCCTCGACACCGCGGACATGGGTCAGGTGATCGACCATGCGTTCGTGATCGAGTTCGAGCCGGCGACGATCGACGGGCTGCTCAAGGCGCAGGGCTTCGACGCGCTGACGCCGGTGCAGTACGGCGCGCGCGTGTACAAGATCCGCTACACCACGCAGGACCGCGGCGAGGCGGTCGAGGCGACCGGCTTCGTCAGCCTGCCGGTCGGCGCGACGGTCGAGGAGCGCCCGGTCGTGTTATGGGCCCACGGGACCACCGGCTTCGCCGACAAGTGCGCGCCGACGGCCGCCGCGGACGGCTACATCGTGCCGGCGCTGCTCGCCGCGCTCGGCTACGTCAGCGTCGCGCCGGACTACCTCGGCATGAACGGCTGGGGCGCGCCGTCCGGCTTCATCCATCCGTACATCGTGCCGGAGCCGACGGCGATCGCCACGCTCGACTCGCTGCGCGCGCTGGTCCGCTTCGGCGTCGACACCGGCGAGGAGATGTCGGCGACGCCGGGCAAGGACATCGTCCTGTTCGGCGCGTCCGAGGGCGGCTTCGCCACGCTGTGGGCGGACCGCTACGCGCCGTTCTACGCGCCCGAATTCAAGATCCTCGCCAACGTCGCCTCGGTGCCGCCGACCGACGCGTTCGGCCTGACCAAGCACGGCGCGACGGTGTTCGGGCCGACCACCGGGGCGCTCGCCGCTGCGATCGTCGGCGGCCACGACTGGTACCGCGTGCCCAACCCGCTCAGCGAGGTGCTCAGCGAGGGCCCGCCGGAGGATGTCGCCAAGCTGCTGCCGGACCTGATGAAGAACGACTGCGGCGCCGACGTGCCGGCGACGGTGATGATGACCAACCAGGTCTATCAGCAGTCCTTTATCGACGCGATCTCGGCCGACGACGTCGACTCGCTCGGCGCGGTCGGCTGCATCCTGCAACGCGCCTCGCTGCGCACCTCGGAGATCCCGCTGATGGTCAGCACGCCGACCCTCGTGGTCCAGGGCGAGGCCGACGACCTCGTCTACACGCCCGTGGTCCGCGCCGACCTGCCCAAGCTGTGCGACCAGGGCTACATCATCGAGCACTACGAGTGCGCCGGCCTCGGCCACACCGACGCGGCGACAACCTCGATCCCGCACGTGATCGAGTGGGTCAACGCCCGCATCGCCGGCGAGCCGCTGACCGACCCGTGCGTGATCCACCCGGCGGTCGACTGCGCGGCTCCGTAGTGCTCACTCGCTCGTGCGGGCCCAGGAAGGCCCGCACACAGACGCTAGTCGTTGGGCCAGGGCTCGGGCGGCGGGGGCGGGGGCAGCTCGCCGGGCTGGGTCGGCGGGGGCTCGGTCGCGCCGACGGCGATCAGGTTGTCCTTGAACCGGCGGATGTACTTGAGGTCGTCGTCGATGTCGAAGTCGGGGTTGGCGGCGAGCCAGGCGTCGACGTTCTTGTCGAGGCTGTCGAGGACCTTCCAGGCGCCGTTGAAGTCGCCCTGGCTGGCGCGCGTGGCGGCCATCTGGAAGCCGACGTAGATATTGAGCATCACGAAGCCCTTCTCGACGCTGAGGTCCTCGAAGGTGCCGTTCTCGAGGTCGACCTGGTCGGGGGCGACGGGGATCTGGATCGCTACCTTCTCCTCGACGAAGGTGTCGGTCTTGGGGACGCGGTAGCGTAGCATCATGTCGCCGACGTCCTGGGTCTGCGCGGCACCGTCCTTGCGCAGCAGCTCGAGGAGGATCGCACCGCCGCCGCCGCGACGGCCGCCGTTCTCGTGGTCGTCGACGTCGGTGCGGTGGGCGAGCTGGAGGTTCGGGATGTCGATGCTGCCGGCCCCGTTCGAGAAGTCGAACAGCTTGGTGCCATAGATACCGCGCAGGACGTAGGCGTCGCCGATGTCGACGTCGAGCGAGACCTCCTCGGCGAGCGGGACGAGGAACGAGGTCACCTCCTCGTGGAAGACCTCCTGTACGGCGGCGGGGTCCTCGAGGAAGTAGAAGCTGCCCGAGGCCTGCTCCGAGAGGGTGCGCATGAGCTCGACGTCGAAGTCGGCGCCGACGCCGATCGTGTTGAGGCCGAAGCCCTGCGCGGAGTAGCCGGCGGCCATGCTGACGATCTTGGCGCTGTTGGTGATGCCCTCGGTCGCGTTGCCGTCGCTGAGCAGGATGACGCGGTTCTGGGCGCCCTCCTGGTAGTGCTCGGCGACCAGCTCGAAGCCGGTGCGCAGGCCGTCATAAATGTTGGTGCCACCGCTGGCCGCGATCGCGTCGATCGCGTTGATGAGCTCGGGGGCGTCGCCGGTGACGGCCTCGACCTGGATGTTGGCGGCGGTCGAGAAGGTGACGAGGGAGATGTGGTCGCCGGCCTCGAGGCCGTCGAGCATGCGCATGAGGCCGTCGCGCACGTAGGCGATCGGCTCGCCCTCCATCGAGCCGCTGGTGTCGATGACGAGGCTGAGGTTGAGCGGCGGGCGCTTGAGCTTCTCGATGTCGATCGCGGTGTTGAGGCCGACCAGCACGGTGATGCAGTCGGACCCGGTGATCATGTTGCCCATCTGACCGAACAGGCCGTGGACGCACACGTCGTTGGGGCAGGCGGGCGTCGGCAGGGTCAGCTTGTGCTCGTTGAAGAAGCCGACGTCGTCGATCGTGTTGGGTCCGGGGATCTCGCCGCGATCGAGGATCTCCTTGAACTGGCCGAAGTCCTGCGAGCCGCCTTGACCGACGCCGAGGCCCTCGCCGCCGCCGCCCTCGGCGGCGTCACCACCACTCGCGGAGGTCGCGGTGGTCGCGGTGCCGAGACCGGCGTCCTCGCTGCTGGAGAAATCGCCCCCGGAACAGGCGGCGAGCATCAGCAGCGGGGCACAGAGCATGCCGAGTCCGAGCAAGGGACGGGTGGAGCGCTTCGAGGTCTTCATGGCGTGGGTTCCTTTTCTAAGAATATAGGGACGGCTGGAAGTGGTTTCAGGGGGCGCTGGGTGCCCGCACGGCGACGATCTCGAGGTCGGCGCCGAGCTCGTCGGGGCCCTCGGCGCAGACGGGGTTGAGGAGCACGCGCTCCTCGGCGTGGGCGACCCACAGCGACAGCGTGGTGTCGGCGCCCTGGAGCGTGAGCACGTCGCCGGGGCCCGCGGTCTGCGGGACGGCCTCCTCATAGCGGATGCTGATCTCGCTCGGACGGGCGACGGTGCCGCAGACGGGGTCGGGCGCGATGCTGGTGTCGTAGCTCGGCTTGGCGGCCATGACGGTGCCGCTGAGCTTGGGTAGGGTGCGGCCGCGGGACACGACCATGGCGACGGTGGCCGGCGGCTCGGGGTCCATTGGACCGGCGACGCGCGTCAGCTCGAGCACCTCGCCGGCCTCGCGGGTGTCGACGGTCAGCCACTCGCCCTGCGCGAACGGGAAGCTGTCGGGCGGGAGGCACAGGTACCAGCGCGGGGCGGCGACGGCGTCGTCGAACTCGAGGCCGAGGCAGCCGTCGGGGCCGAGGTCGAGCGTGGTCAATTGCATGGCGACGCCGGTCGCGGGCGGGTCGCTCCAGGCGACGCGCTCGACGTCCGGGCCGGGGTGGTAGGCGTCGACCGGCGGCAGCAGGTCGACCGCGTGAACGATCTCGCGAAAGCTGCTGGTGACCGAGAGGTTGCCGTCGGGGTCGGCGCCGAGGATGACGCCGCCGGGGCGGTGCTCGGACGGGTCGTCGACGTCGCCGACGACCCACTCGACCGGGATGTCGCCGGCGCGCCAGAACACGATGAAGGGGTCGACCAGGCGGTCGCCCTCGACGCGCACCGCGTAGCACTCGCGGTTGGTCGGGTTGTTGAGGTCGCGGACGGCGGCGTTGGTGCGCGGCGGCATCGTGTAGGTGAGGCCGGCGCCGAACACCGGCTCGGAGAGCAGCAGGCCCGGATTCTCCTCGATGGCGATGCAGTCGAGCTGGACCTCGGGGAGCAGCTCCCGGGTGCGGATGATGATGTCCGAGGCGCTGCTGTTGTGCAGGTACACGTCGGCCTGGATGTCCATGTACTCGACCCAGTCGGTGTCGGTCGAGCTGTCCAGGCCGCCGTCGAACTCGCCGACGTCGACCTCGCCGATGTCGCCGTCGCCGTCGCTGTTATCGGGCT
>JAYUXQ010001095.1:0-2983 GCA_043752905.1 Nannocystis sp.
GGGGGGGCCAACCCGGGTTGTGGGGCGCCGCGAGCATGCGAGAAGAACATGAGTCGATGGCAGTACACGCTTCTGGTACAGGCCTTGCTGTGTTAGAGACAACTGTAGGGGGCGCCGGGTCCCCTCGAACACACGCATGAACGACACCCGTAAATTCTCCGGCTCCTCACGTCGCCTGGGTCGAGTGATCCTTCGCGTGACCGAGGGCCCCGACGTCGGCAAGCAGGCGCTGCTGGAGTTCGCGGACAGCCGGGGGGTTCGCGGCGGTCGCAGCGAGATCAACGAGGTGATCCTCGCCGACGAGCACGTCAGCGGGACCCACTTCGAGCTCAAGCTGTCGAGCCAGGGCGTGCTGCTGCGCGACCTCGACAGCATGAACGGGGTGCGGGTCGGCGGGCTGCGGGTGCGCGAGGCGTGGATCGAGCCTGGAACGACCTTTCGCGCCGGTCAGAGCGCCATCGAGCTGGTCGCCGCGGACGCCGTCGACGTGACCCTGGCGTCGACGGACAGGTTCGAGGCGCTGGTCGGCGAGAGCCCGGTGATGCGCGAGCTGTTCGCGGTGCTCGAGCGCCTCGCTATCAAGGGCGACAAGCTACGGGTGATGATCGGCGGCGAGACCGGGACCGGGAAGGAGCTGGTCGCCCGCGGCCTGCACCAGCGCTCACCCCGGCGAAAGGGTCCGTTCATTGTCCGCGACTGCGCGAGCATCCCGCGTGAGCTCGCCGAGAGCACCCTGTTTGGCCACTGCAAGGGCGCGTACACCGGCGCGACGACCGACCGCCTGGGCTGCTTCGAGGAGGCGAGCGGGGGCACCCTGTTCCTCGACGAGATAGGCGAGCTCCCGCTCGACCTGCAGGCGAAGCTGTTGCGGGTGCTCGAGGAGCAGGCGGTGACGCGGGTCGGGGAGCACAGCCCGCGCCCGATCGATGTTCGGGTGCTGTGCGCGACGCACCGGGACCTGCGCAAGATGGTCGCCGAGGAGCGCTTCCGGCAGGACCTGTACTTTCGTCTGGCAGATTTTCGCGTCCACATGCCGAGCTTGCGCGAGCGCGACTGCGACGCTCAGGTGCTGGCCGAGCTGTTCCTGCGCCGACGCAATGAACAAACCGGGGTGCTGCGCCGCCTCGGCCCCGAGGCTTGCGGCGCGCTGCGGACATACTCGTGGCCCGGGAACGTGCGTGAGCTACGGAGCGTGATGGAGCGGGCGCACATCATGGCGGACGGCGAGGCGATCCAGGCCGCGGACCTGGCCCTGGCGCCCGAGGACCTCGAGCAGCGTCGCCCCGCCCACGGAGAGTTGTTCATGCTCAATCATAGTGAGGCGATCACCGCATTCGACCGCCAATATTTCACGCACCTGCTCACGCAGCACCCGACCCGGGCCAAGGCCGCGCTCGCGGCTGGCATGACCACGGAGGGTCTGCGCCTCGCGCTTCGACGGGTGGGCGTGGCCCATCCGCTCATCCGGTGAACCCATGACCAGAAGGCTCATGACCGATCTGTGCGGCCAGACGCTGTCCAACCGCTACCTGATGGAGCAGTGCATCGGCGTCGGCGGGTTCGCCAGGGTGTACCGCGCCGTCGACACCCGGCTCGGGTGCCACGTCGCCATCAAGGTGTTGCACCCCGAACACACCCGGAACATCGCGGACCTCGAGCGCTTCCGGAACGAGGCGCGGATCGCCGGACGTATCGACGACGAACACTTCGTCAAGGTGACGGACTTTCTGGAGGACGAGCACTTCGGGTTCGTCATGGAGCACCTCCAGGGTGTGACGCTGCGCGACGAGCTGAAGGGGTTACCGGGGAAGTCGATGCCGTGGCCGCGAGCCTTCAAGATCGCGCGACAGGTCTGCGCCGGGCTCGGCGTGGCCCACGCGCGCGGACTGATCCACCGCGACATCAAGCCCGAGAACATCTTCCTCAAGCGCCCGGGCAACGCCGACCAGGTCAAGCTCCTCGACCTCGGGGTGGTCAAGATCCTCGAGGATCACAACTGGTCCGGACTCCAGAAGAACCTCTCGAACACCGGTGATATCATCGGATCACCCTGTTACATCGCCCCGGAGCAGGTCAAGGGCCAGAGGTTCCCGGATGCGCGGGTCGATATCTACGCTCTCGGCATCGTGCTTTACGAGATGGTCGCCGGTCAGGTGCCGTTTCGCGGCAAGACCGCGTACGAGACGATGGAGCACCACGTCCGCTCCGAGCCGGAGCGACCGACGATACTGGTCCCGCACCTGCGGCTACCGCGACAGATCGAGGACATCATCCTCCGAGCGCTCAAGAAGCGCCCGGGCGAGCGCTACCGCAGCGCGCAGGAGATGGACGCGGCGCTGCGCAACGAGCTGGACATGAACACCGCCGAGCGACGCGTACGGGCGGTCCAGTTCATTCAGATCTCGCCCGAACCTCCGCGGCGCGGCGAAGATCCTGGCACGATCGCTGCCCCGCTGGCGGAGACGGAGCAGGAGGACACGACGACCAGGAGGCATCCGCGAGAGCCAGGCAGCGCCGATAGCCGCGTCGACATCGTCCCGGCCGCATCGGCCGCATCGGCCGCATCGGGGTCCGACGCGAGGTCCATGGAGTCGGACCTCACACCGGCCCACAGAACCGCCAGGCAGCCGACGCCAGAGGCCCAGCGGGTGACGACCGTCCCGGACCTCGACATCGCTCCCATGGCTGCAAACGATGCCGCCCGGCACGCCCCCGCGCCGCTTCGGACGCGCACTCGGATATACCTCGCATCACTGGCGGTGGCCTCACTGCTCGTCACCTGGTCGGCGAGCTTCATGTTGGCGAGGGCGCTGGATACTCGTCACGTGGACGCGATCTCCTCGAGGGTGGTCACGTGGCCAGCCGACCCGGCGAGCGCGTCCGTCGAAGAGGTGCCCGCCCAGCATGTGCCGGAACCCCTGCCAGCGGACCCCGTCGATGACATCGCGGTCGACGACGACGTCGAGGAGGAGAAACCGACGAA
>JAYUXQ010001096.1:0-2982 GCA_043752905.1 Nannocystis sp.
GCGATCGCCAACAACCGGGTCATCCGCGGCGGCGCGTTCAACAGCTTCGAGCCCGAACACACCGATCCCGCGCTGCGCCTGCCTTATGACGCCAGTGCCCACACGCATGGGATCGGGTTTCGCTGCGCGGCAGATCCTCGCAAGTGAGCTCGAGCGAGTCGCTCGAGCGCGCGGGAGCTACTCGGCGAGCACGCGCTGGGCGACCTGCCGAAGGGTGTCGCCGTCGAGCGCTTCCTTGTGGTCCTTCATCACCAGGCCGGTCAGCTTGCCGATCATCTTCGGGCCGGTGATGTTGTTGGCCGCGGCGACCTCGCGGACGATCGCCTCGGTGGCGGCCTCGTCGAGCTTCTTCGGCAAGAACTGCTCGCAGAACTCGATCTCCCACTTCGCCTCGTCGAGGAGGTCCGTGCCGCGCTCGCCGGCCTTCTCGTAGTCGGGCAGCGCCTTGCGCATCTGCTTGGCGTAGCTCTTGATCGTGTCCAGCCACAGCGCGTCGTTCTCCTCGGCGCCCGAGCCCGACTTGAGCT
The DNA here is from genome assembly GCA_043752905.1 of Nannocystis sp. GTDB lineage: Bacteria > Myxococcota_A > Polyangia > Nannocystales > Nannocystaceae > Nannocystis. The sequence continues at coordinate 528 of JAYUXQ010001096.1, forward strand.
CGTTGAGGACCTTGCTCTTGAGCATGCCGATGACGTTCTTGGCCCGCTCGTCGCGGGCGATCCGGGCCGCGCGCAGCTTGGCCTCGATCTGCTCTTTGATGGTCGCCATGGGCCGCGGAGCATACCGGAAAATCGGCGGGGTGCGGCGGCGTCAGCGACCCGTAAACCGCGGCGGCCGACGCTCGCGGGTCGCGGCGCGGCCCTCCTGGTGGTCGGCGCTGGTGTAGGCGCTGCGCCGGGCGGCCTCGTAGGTGGCCCTGGCTTCGTCGTCCAGCGGGCGACCGGTGGCCAGGGCGCGCAGGCGGTCGCGGTGGGCCCGGAGGCTCTGCGGCGCGCCGGCACGCAGGCGCTCGGCGGTGGCCACGGCGGCGGCCGCGAGGGCGTCGGCCGGATGGACGCCGTGCAGGCAGCCGACGCTCCGGGCCTCGTCGGCGCCGATCGACTCGCCGAGCAGCAGCAGGCGGGCGGTCAGCGCGGCGCCGAAGCAGGCGTGCAGCAGCGCGAGGCCCTCGGGGTGATAGACGACGCCGAGCCGCGCGGCGGGGATCACGAAGCGCGTGTCGGTCGCGGCCAGGCGCAGGTCGCAGCTGCACGCGAGCTCGACCCCGGCGCCGAACACCGGGCCGTGCAGCACGGCGATCAGCGTGGCGTCGGCGCGGCGCAGCGCGGCGGTCGCGGTGAACAGCGGGGCGTCTGGCGCTTCGGACATGTCCTCGAGGACATTCTGCGCGGGCAAGGCGTCGAGGTCGAAGCCGGCGCAGAAGCTGACATCACCCTCACCGTCGAGCAGCACGACCTCGCCTCTCAGCTCGCCAGCGCGGCGAGTGAGCCAGGCGAGCATGTCGGGCGCGAGGGCGTTGCGCTTGCGCGGGTTGCTGAGGGTCCAGCGCAGCAGGCCCGGGGCGAGCTGTCGCTCGTGCACGCGGCCGGCTTGCGCGTCGCTCACGGGGCCCTGGTGGGCGCCGGGGTGGGCGCCGGGGTGGGCCCCGGGGTGGGCGCCGGGCTGGGCGCCGGGGTGGTGGCCGGGGTGGGCGCCGGGGTCTTCGGATCCGGGTTTGCGGGGTTGCGGGCGTGGAGCGTGACGCCCCTGTCGTCGCCCTTTTGCGCCGGGAGCTGCGGCTGCAGCTCGCCCTTCTCGGCGGCGATCCGCAGGGCCTCGAGCTGGCGCGCGGCCGGCGAGTCGGGGTTTTGCATGATCTTGCGGCGCAGCGCGAAGGCCCGCTTGCGGCGCATCTCCGGGGAGAGGGTCGCCGGATCGGCCGCGATCAGATCGGTCTCCTCCTGGGTCAGCGGCGGCTCGGGTGCGGGCGCGGGGCTGTTGATCGGGGGCATCAGGCTGACCGTGCCGTCGGCGCCCGCCTTGCTGTCGGCAGCGTCGGCGGTGGGTCGAGTCGCCCTGGCGGGCTGCGCGGCTTGTGCAGCCACGGTGGGCTGATCGACGGGCGGTGGGGCAGCTGCGGGGCCGCAGCCGGCGAGCAGGCCACACAGCGCGAGGGCGGAGACGCGGGTCGACATGCGCGGGAGCTTAGCAGCTTGGCCGCCGCGGGGGGACTCCCGGAGCGCCTGGTGGGTCACTGGACCTGACCCGGGGGACAGCTGGTGAGACTTCGCCGCAGCAACAGCCACGAGGCCAGCGAGAGCAGGCCGAAGGATGCGGTGAGGACCAGGCGCTGGCCGAGCACGAACACGGCGATCGCCGGCGCCTCGACGCCGACCCAGGCGAGCGCGCCGAGCCAGCCGGCCTCCTGGATCCCGAGCGCGCCGGGGGTCACGCCGACCATCCCGGCGAGCTGCCCGATCGGCGTGGCGGCGGCGATCTGCAGCGCGTCGAGGTCGATCCCGAGGCCGGCGGCGACGGCCCAGAACTGGACCAGCACGGCGAGGTAACGCGCGAGCGACAGGCCGCCGACGCGCAGCGCGAGGCCGCGGGACACCGGCGGGACCACCGTCGCGGTGACCGGTCGCGCGCGCAGGCGATCGACGGCGGCGAGGCAGCGCAGGGCCAGGCGCGTCAGCGGTGCGAGCAGCAGCGTGGCGAGCCCGGCGAACGCCAGGCAGACGGCGACGAAGCCGACGAGCGCGAGCTGGCGATCCCAGCCGAGGCGCCAGCAGGCGATCGCCCACGCGAGCATCAGCAGCGGCAGCACGAGGTCGAAGATCCGCTCGAGCACCGCCTGCGTGACGCTGTGGCCGAGGCCGTGCTGCGCGCCGGCGCGGCGCAGGGCGACCCCGCGTCCGACGAGGTCCATCGCCAGCGTCGACGACACCTGGCCGAGCACGCGGGTCAGCACGAGCGCGTGGAAGTACACGAGGTAGGGCAGGCGCGTGCCGCCCATCGCGTCCTCGGCCATGCGCCGCCAGCGGGCGCTGGTGACGAGGCTGGCGAGCAGGGTCGCGGCGAGCCCGACCGCGAGCCACAGCGGCGCGAGGCGGACGCGGGCGAGCAGCGCCTGGC
>JAYUXQ010001097.1:0-7380 GCA_043752905.1 Nannocystis sp.
CGTCGGTCGGGATGAAGCGCTCCCACGCGAGCTTGCCCGCGCGCGCGTGCAGCTCGGGGAAGCCGGGCGCGCGGAACTCGGCGACCCGCACGAGCACCCGCGTGGCGACCGACAGCCGCAGGTTGGCGGTCGCGAGCTGCGACGCCTCGCCCTGGAACGCGACGCCGCCGGGCACGGTGGTGCCGGGCCCGAGCCCGAACTCGGTGACCTCGGCGGCGCAGATGTCCTCGAGGCCAGGTTGTGTGACAGCGAACAGCTCGAGCGGCACAGGCGCGCAGGATAGCCGCGCGAGGCGGGCGCGTCACTGGAAGTTCTGCACTGACCAAACCCCGTCGTTGGCCTCGGCGAAGCCGCAGGCGACCCGGGTGTACCCGGTGTTGCTCATGTTGATGTAGTGCCCGTGGGTGGCGAAGTCGTCGCCGGGGCCCTCGTTCCACATCAATTCGAGGCAGCCGGTGATCATGCTCGCCGGGGGTCCGGGCCAGCCGGGGCACTCGTTCTGGGCCCCCTCGCCGCACATGCCGAACGCGCCGTGCGCGGTGCCCGTCATGCCGTCGCTGGCGGCCTCGGCGTCCGAGCAGGCCTCGGCGTCCTTCCAGCGCTCGAGCGGCCCGAGGCCCAGAGTGGCGCGATACATGTTGATCGTGTCGACGCACAGCTGCGTCGCGGGCTCGTCCGGGTCTTCGGGGGCGGTGGTCGCGGTGGCGGTGGTCGCGGTCGTCGGGTCGGTGGTGGTCGTGTCGGTGGTGGTCGGGTCGGTGGTCGGGTCGGTGGTCGGGTCGGTCGTCTGGTCGGTGGCGGTAGTGGTGGCCGTGGAGGTGGAGGTGGCCGTGGTGGCCGTGGTGGAGGTGGTGGTGGTGGTGGAGGTGGCCGTGGCCGTGGAGGTGGCGGTGGTGGTGGGCTCGCCGCTGCCGCTCGAGTCGTTGTCGCCGCCGCCGGAGTCTCCGCAGGCGAGGGTGAGTGGGGCGAGTATCAGGAGCAGGCGGCGCATGCCGACACGGTACCAGAGCAGCGCGCGCGCGTGTGCGCTCAGTGGCCCGAGGTGGCCTTGAGGCCGGCCAGGCCGGCGATCGCCATCGTCGCGAACATGACGCGTAACCACCCAAAGGGCTCGTCGAACCAGATCATGCTGACGGCGAGTGTGCCGATCGCGCCGATCCCGGTCCAGATCGCATAGGAGGTCCCGAGCGGCAGGGTGCGCAGCGCGATCGAGAGGAAGTAAAAGCTCAGGATCATCGCGAGCACGGTCGGCACCGCGATCTCGGTCTTCTTAAAACCCTCGCTGAGCTTCATGCCGACGGCCCACCCGACCTCGAGCAGACCGGCGATGCAGAGGTAGATCCACGCCATGGTCGCGGGGCTCATTGCCAGCCTCGCACGGCATGGGGTTGATACGGAACCTCGAGCGCGCTGCGCTCGTCGGGGGTCAGTTCGAGGTCGATCGCCGCGAGCGCGGCCTCGAGGTGCGCGAGCTTGGTCGCGCCGACGATCGGCGCGCTGACGGAGGGCTGTTGCAGCAGCCAGGCGAGGGCAGTCTGCGCCGGGCTGACGCCGCGGGCGCGGGCGACGGCCACGTTGGCCGCGATCACGGCGTCGTCCGCAGGATGATCGTAGAACTGCGGGGTGATCGTGTCGCTGCCGGCGCGCGCGGTCGTGCTGGCGCCCGCGAGCTTGCCACGCGCCAGCGGGGACCAGGGAATGACGCCGAGCCCCTCCTCGCGGCACAGCGGCAGCATCTCGCGCTCCTCCTCACGGTACAGGAGGTTGTAATGGTTCTGCATGCTGACGAAGCGCGCGAGGCCCTTCGCGTCGGCGAGGTACAGCGCCTTCGCCAGCCGCCACGCGGCCGCCGAGCTGGCCCCGAGGTAACGGACCTTGCCCTGCGTGACCAGCAAGTCGAGCGCGAACAGCGTCTCCTCGAGCGGGACGGTGGGGTCGAAGCGGTGCACCTGATAGAGATCGATGGTGTCGACGCCGAGCCGGCGCAGGCTGGCCTCGCAGGCCTGGATCACGTGCTTGCGGGATAATCCCCGCATGTTGGGGCCGCCGCCCATGGGATAGAGCACCTTGGTGGCGATGACCAGCTCGTCGCGGCGCCCGTACTCCCGCAGCGCCTTGCCGGTGACGACCTCGCTGGCGCCCAGCGAGTACATGTCCGCGGTGTCGAAGAAGTTGATGCCCGCCTCGATCGCACGGCGGAAAAACGGCATCGCCGCGGTCTCGTCGAGCACCCACGGCCGCCACGACGGATCGCCGTAGCTCATGCAGCCGAGGCCGATCCGGGAGACGACGAGGCCGCTGCGGCCGAGCTGCGTGTACTGCATGGGGTCGGAAGGTAGCACGCACCGCGGACGAGGCGGTCACCGATGATGTCACGGGCGACGGACTCGCTCGCGTGTCGCCACCCCACGAGTCGGCGGTTGCACTCCTCGCGGATGCACGCGCGAAGCCCGTCCTCGCTCTTGACGAGATACTGTGATCGCCGCAGATTGGCGGGGGTGCATCGGACCCTCGGCGACTTTTCGGTGACCGTGGAACCATAACAAGTCCTTGCGAATCAAAGGATCTAAAGACCGACCGAAAAGGGAGTCTGTTTCATCGGATGAGAGGCTCCACCGGTACTGATCCCCCGTCGGCAGAAACTCTTCCTTGTCCCGCTCCAAGACCGCGAGCGACGAGGTACCACCTGGATCGTACAGGGAGACGACGGTGAAGCTCGTCGCCTCCGAACGAATTCCGGCCTTTAACTCATCGCCGACAATCGTGGCGGTCGTGGCTCGCTTCGCAATGTGAGCGATGGCGCAGCACTCAAGCAGTGACGTCTTACCGACGCCGTTCTTGCTGGCGCGGGGATGTCGAGGACGAGGTGGTCGATCGCCTTGGGGGCGTCCGCGGGAGCGGCGGTCGCAAAGCGCGCCTGGTGGTCCATGGACCCGCGGTCGTCGCCGTTGTTTCCGCCTTCGGACGCCATGGGCCGGAGTATAGCCTGGACGGGGGGGGTGCCCGGGCGAGCGGTGTTCTGGCATCATGCGCCGCATGCCCCAGCCTCAACAGCGCCGCGCCAAGATCGTGTGCACCCTCGGTCCGGCCAGCAGCGACCCCGAGATGATCTCGGCGCTCATCGGCGCCGGGATGAACGTCGCGCGCCTCAACATGTCGCACGGCACGCAGGAGGACCACACGCGGGTCTTCGAGGCGATTCGCCAGGCCGCGGCGGCGCAGGGCGTGGCGGTCGCGGTGCTCGCGGACTTGCAGGGCCCGAAGATCCGGATCGGCAAGATCCCCGGGCAGGGCTTCGACCTCAAGGCCGGCGACATATTCGTGCTCAGCGTCGACCCCAACGCGGTCATCGAGCCCGGGCGCGTGACGGTCGACTATCCGGAGATGGCCCGCGAGGTCAAGCCGGACGACAAGATCCTGATGGACGACGGCAACTTCGAACTGCGCGTCGTGGCGATCGAGGGCGCCGAGATCAAGACCTGCGTGATCACGGGCGGACGCCTGACCTCGCGCAAGGGCGTCAACCTGCCGGGCGTGCAGCTGGGCCTCCCGTCGCTCACCGAAAAGGACAAGGACGACCTGCGCTTCGCGCTCGAGCTCGGGGTCGACACGGTCGCGCTGTCGTTCGTACGCACGGCGGGCGACATCCTCGAGGTCCAGGCGCTGATGGAGCAGGCGGGTCGGGTGGTCCCGATCATCGCCAAGATCGAGAAGCCGGAGGGCGTCGTCAACCTCAAGGAGATCCTCGCGGTCGCCAACGGCATCATGGTGGCGCGCGGCGACCTCGGCGTGGAGATGGGCCCCGAGGAGGTCCCGATCATTCAAAAACAGGCGATCGAGCTCGCCAACCGCGCGGGCAAGCTGGTGATCACGGCGACGCAGATGCTCGACTCGATGATCCGGAACCCCCGGCCGACGCGGGCCGAGGCCTCGGACGTCGCCAACGCGGTGCTCGACGGCAGCGACGCGCTGATGCTCTCGGGCGAGACGGCGTCGGGCGCATACCCGCTGGAGTCAGTGCGCACGATGGACAAGATCATCCGCACGACCGAGCGTGAGGACCGCTACTGGCGCGAGTACTTGGACCTCGACCTCGGCAGCACGACCAACGCGATCGCCCGCGCGGCGGTCGGCTGCTGCAAGAGCATGCCGGACACCAAGGCGATCGTGACGTACACGGTCTCCGGCGGCATCGCCCGGCTGGTCAGCGACTACCGCCCGCGCGTGCCGATCATCGCGTTGACGCCGAGCCCGGCGACCTACCAGACCCTGGCGATGTACTGGGGCGTGACGCCGGTGCTGTTCACGCTGTCGAGCGCCGAGGGCCGCAGCATCTTCCAGGACGTCGACCGCCTGCTGCTCGGCCAGGGCCTGATGGCCCGCGGCGACCGCATGGTCCTGACCCTGGGGTACCCCCTCAAGGATCACAAGTCCGTGAACTTGCTCAAGATCCACTCCGTCGGAGAGAGCTTGCCTCTGCCCCCGAACGTGTGATACCCACTCCATCCCTTCAACCACTCGGTTCCCACCCAAGGGACTGAGAAACCGCGCGAGGATGGCGGAATTGGTAGACGCACTAGACTAAGGATCTAGCGGGGCGACCTGTGGGGGTTCGAGTCCCCCTCCTCGCACAAGCCCAGAGACGCCGGTACCGAAAGGTCCCGGCGTCTCTCTTTTTGGTTCGCTGTTTTTCCATCTCGACTGCGCGGGCGAGGCTAAGCTCGCCGGCGCATGACCGAATCGACGCAGTCTCCCGCGGTCTCCGTGATCGCTGTGATCGGTGCCGGGACCATGGGCCACGGGATCGCCCACGTGTGCGCCATGGCCGGCTACCAGACCCGCCTGTTCGACGTCCGCCAGCCGCTGGTGGAGGCGGGCCTGGCGAAGATCTCCGCGAACCTCGACGCGGGCGTCAGCAAGGGCAAGGTGACCGCCGAGCAACGTACCACGGCGCTCGGCCACCTGCGCGGCGAGTCGGACCTGCACGCGGCGGTGTCCGGCGCCGACCTGGTCATCGAGGCGGTGCCAGAGAAGCTCGAGCTCAAGCGCTCGCTGTTTCAGGAGGTCGCGGCGATCACCGGGCCATCCGCGATCCTCGCCAGCAACACCAGCTCGCTGTCGCTGGCCGACATCGCCGCGGCGGTGCCGATGCCCGAGCGCATCATCGGCACGCATTTCTTCAATCCCGTGCACCTGATGAAGCTGCTAGAGATCGTGGTCGCGCCCTCGACCTCGCCGGCCACGCTCGCGGCGGTCCAGGCGTTCGGGGCCCGCATCGGCAAGGACGGCATCGTCGTCAAGGACTCGCCCGGGTTCGCCAGCTCGCGCCTCGGGCTGGTCATCGGCCTCGAGGCGATCCGCATGGTCGAGGAGGGCGTCGCGTCCGTGGAGGACATCGATAAGGCGATGTGCCTCGGCTACGGCTTCCCCATGGGCCCGCTGCGCCTCACCGACCTCGTCGGCCTCGACGTGCGCCTCAGCATCGCCGAGTATCTCAGTGAGAAGCTCGCCGACGGGGCCCACTTCAAGCCGCCTGCGCTGCTGCGCGACATGGTCGCGCACGGCAAGCTCGGCAAGAAGTCCGGCGAGGGGTTTTATAAGTGGTGAGCCCGTAGCGCGGTCTTGAGGAGCTTGAGGAGCTTGCCCATCGCGTTGCGCGGCAGGGCCTCGAGGAAGATCACCAAACACGGCCGCTTGTGCGGGGCGAAGGCACCGGCCACGAATTGGATGACGGGCTGCGTCCAGACGCCGACGTGGTCGCCGGGCTGAAATGCCCGCGGCTGTGAGCATCGCAATGTGTCGCGCGCAGGCCTGCGCTCGTGTTGTTCGGCCTCGTCGTCGCGGGTGCTCTAACGCATATGCTCCCGCCGGTGAACTACAGCCTCGTCAACGGGCTGAGTTACGCCGAGTTCATCGACCTTGTCCGTAGCAATGAGTGGCGGGCGACCTTCGCGCGGAGCCTGCCGCCTATATAGATACTGGCGACGGTACGCTCGCCTTCCATGCAGGCTGCAACTTCGGGCTGATCTTGCGCTGTTCGTCGAGTTCTGCGTGTAGTCGCTGGCGACGGCGGCGCCGCGAGCGGATCTGAGCTGACAAGCGCCGCGGTGTGGGCTAGCGTTGCAGGGTGATGCGCGCGCCCATCCTCGCCGCCCTGGTCCTTGCCGTCTGCGGGGACGCTACCCTGCCCGGGTTCTCGACCGGGCCGGCGATCACGAGCGTGTCCGCGACGACGGGCGGCAGCTCCACCGGCGGCGACACGTCGTCCACCGGGCCGGCGGACGACTCGGCCGGCAGCTCCGCGGGCGCGAGCACGAGTGCGGGCACGCTGGACGTCGGGACCATGAGGGACTTTGGCCCCGTCCAGCCGCCGGGCTGCAAGGGCAAGGTGGACCTGCTGTTCCTGATCTCGCGCGGCGGTTCGATGGTGAACGAGCAGGCGCAGCTCCTCGCCAGCCTCCCCGGGTTCGTCGACACGATCGAGGAGAAGCTCGAGGGCTTCGACGTCCACATCATGGCCGCGAACCCGGACGGCATCTGGCCGGGATGGAACGTCTGCGAGTATGGCGCCAACCAGTGTAAGGACTACTGGCCGAATTGTGGCCCGAACGCTTTGGACTACCAATGCGGCGTATACCCTCACCTCGTGACCGAGTGTGACGAGGTACTCGGGGCCGGGCTGATCTTCAACGCGGGCGCCTACGCGGCGAACAGGCAGTGCGACCTGTACGGGGGTAACCGCTACATCGTCAGCGGCGAGCCGAACCTGGATGACGCGCTCGAGTGCATCGCCAAGGTCGGGATGTCTGGCGGTCCCGGGCCGATCGGCGAGGCGCTGGTCGCCGCGCTCTCGTACAACCTCAACAAGCCGGACGCCTGCAACGAGGGGTTCTTGCGGGAGGACGCCCTGCTCGTCGTCACGATCATCAGGGACGGCTACGACCAGGCCTCGTTGACCTGGCCGTACCAGTGGTACGACAAGATCCTCGCGGCCAAGAAGAATCCGAGCGCTGTCGTCATGCTCGGCGTCGTTCCCCAGCCGCACGTGGACGGCGAGCCGGAAGATCCCGAGTGCTTATACCACGACCCAGATATCCCGCAGGGCAAGATCCGCGACCTGATCGACATGTTCCCCTACCACGCCTACGGAGACACCTGCGCGCCCAGCTACGCGCCGTTCTTCGACGACGCGGTGGGCATGATCGGCGAGGCGTGCGGGAGCTTCATCCCGCAGTGACTCGCGCCGCGAGGCGCCCCGCGCCTACCCGTGGAGCCGTGTGATCCGAGGACGACGGCGAGGCCCACGGCGAAGCAGCCGCCGTCCGCGTCCGCCGCGATGGCACGGACCACGCGGCCGGCGGCGCCCTCACCCTCGATCCC